>NZ_BAAADA010000109.1:0-63039 GCF_039522005.1 Alkalibacterium indicireducens | reverse complement strand
AGCATTTTTAAACCCCGGTAAATCCCTTAGTGTAGGGATTTATCGGGGTTTTGGGTGTTAAAGATGAGATAGAATCCTTATTCTTTGAGTCTAGCTTTGTAAATTAAATAAAAATTTTAGCTTGTCCTGCCACAGATCTTCACTCTTTTGTAATAAATTGGGCCATTCAAATGGTTCATAAGGAAGTGAGAGGGTCCGGATGCACCCAGTGCAGCAGCCATTACGTCTAACTTCAGGTTTTTCACCAAAATAATCGAGTAGAACTTCGCTTTTGCATCCCTGTCGTTTAGCGTAATCCACCATGGTCCTTAGCTGGACTGATTTATGTGTCTGATAACGGTCAACCATTTCAGCAGCCTGTTCAAAAGGAATGTTCTGCTCTATAAAATGCCGACTTATATTTATCTTGGTGTCGTCTTTCAGATGATCGAGTGTCTCAGCATGTCTGTAAGCGAAAATCAGTTCATCTCTGTTCGGTAGAGTATTTTCCTGCAGTCTCATCTGGATCGCCTCATCGCCATTTTCATAAAGAAGTAAAGCGACCCCACCTTTTCTGTCTCTGGAACACCTGCCGATTTCCTGCAGGTACATCTCCGGACTTCCAGGTAGATGGTAGTGAATGATGAATCTGATGTCCGGCTTATCGATCCCCATCCCAAAAGCACTGGTAGCACAGATAACGGGTAAGGCATCTGATAAAAATTGAGACTGTATCCTGCGCTTGTCCTCTTTATCCAGATCACTATGGTAACTTTCACAGGGAATCCCCATTTGTGATCGTATCAGTTCGGCCAGTTGATCGGCAAGTTTCTTACTGGAAAAATAAATAATGCCAGGTCCTTTGAACTCACTGACTGCATGTAGCAGCCGGTCCTGCTTGTCTCCGGCAGACTGTTCCACTCTCAGTTGTATAGACGGCCGGTCCACAGGATAAATAATCTGGTCCACTTCTGAACTGAGGTTAAGTACAGAAAGAATATCCTTTCTCACCTGTTCAACTGCCGTAGCAGTCAGTGCCAGTGTCAATGGATTGTTCAATTCCTGCCTGACTTTACCCAACTTCAGATAGTCTGCTCTGAAGTCCATTCCCCATTGAGAAATACAATGAGCTTCATCTACTACAAGTAGAGACAAGTTGATTTGTTTCAGCTGATCGATCATCCCTCGCTGCTGAAGCATTTCGGGAGACACGAATATAAATTTATATGCTGATAAATTCCGAAGAATATCCTGCTTTTCCGTATAGGAAAGAAAACTGTTCAGTGCAACTACCGACTTTTCACCGCTGCTTTTCATTTTTTCCACCTGATCTTCCATAAGTGAAAGCAGTGGCGAGATGATGACAGTCGATCCGCCAAGAATGTATGATGGAAGCTGATAACAGAGCGTTTTCCCCGTGCCTGTCGGCAGCATGACAAGTGCATGCCTCTCTGCAAGAACACTGCTTATCGCTTCTTCCTGTCCAGGGCGAAACTTATCAAATCCAAATTTGTCATTTAAAAGTTTTTTAGCCTGATTACTCCTGTCATTTATCATAAAAATCCACGGATCCTTTCGATTTCAATTAATCGATACCAGAAAAACTCAAGCTGTTGAATCTCCTGTTGTGCCTGAGCATAGGTTAGAGACGGATTGTTTTTAAAAAGTTCTTTCAGTCGATCTCGAACACGCCCTGGAATTAATGATTCGTACCCTTCATACCGACTCATCAGCACTGCTTCAAGAACATGTTCTTTTATCGTATTCTCTTTTACTTTACGCAGGGCTGCTGTTTTATGAATCGTACTTCCATTCATTAAAAGTGTCAGACTTCTATAGGCACTAGCACTGAGTCCATAATGACAGGACTTGTGAACACTCTCCCACAAAGATTTCAACAGGACCGATTCATCAAGAGACTGGTATAATCTGGCCATGAGAATCTCTGTAGTGATCAGGACTTCTAAAGGTGTCATATCATATTTCTGAGCTGTCTGTCTTTTAGTCATCCCTTCATAGTTATGACCGATCATCTGATCTACCATAAATGAAGGATATACATCTGGCAAGGTCTCGAGAAACACCTTAATCTCTTCCGACCATTTTACAGACAAGGATCTCTGAGGAAAACCTTGTTCTGCTAACCATTTTTTTATGCGGTTCTGACTGATTCTGTTACTGATATAAGGCATATATTCCTTGTTACCATAACTGAACTCAGATAAGATCTGGCTGACAAATATGAACGAATGCCAGAATTCTTTACGTGTCAGCGCACTGGACATATCCAGCCTGCAGTCCAGCATTGTATACTCTGAAATGAATGCTTGTTTAGCCTGCTGACCTTTGGTAGTCGCCTGGTATCGTCCTTCTTTTTCTGAGAGCCAGCCCAGAGCTGACAGTTTATACATCCTGTCTGTCCATTGTGCTGTAGATAGTGACAATGGAGAAAGAAAAAGAGATTGGAGCTGATTCTTCTCAGCAGTAAATAGGGTGGAAGGCGTCCGCTTTCCTTCTGCGATCAATTCCAGCTGTCTGATTGAAACAGCTGTTTCCTGAGAAAACAAGTAATTGATGTAGTTCAATTCAAACCTTTGTGTCATACGTCACCCACTGTATTCATATTAGTTTCTCCACCTCTACAATACACTATACAAGCAAATAATTTAAGTTCTTTATTATGTCATGTAATTTTGCAGAAGGAAACGTCGCCTGTGAACTGAACATGTAAAAAGCCTGCAGAGACTTGAACAGAAGCATTACAGGAGTGACCCTGTCATGATCCATACAAATTTCTGCAGACTGAAGTGTTCATATACAACGATACTTAATGTGTCTTCTTAAGATTGAGATACAGTAACCTGTGTCTGCTTCTTACGATTAATTTTCTTTCTAGTCTTATCAAGCCAAGGTTTGAGTTTCGAAAAGGCAATAAAGAACAGTACTGCTACTATAGGACCTTTAATCATATTGAAAGGCACAATAGCAAACAGCAGATAAGTTCTCATTGGTCCGACACTGAATCCCATTACTGCCATATAGGCAGGTGCAATAAACAGCCAGTTTGCTAAAGTCATAGCTGCAGTCAAGGAAACACTGGCAGCTCCGCCAGCAAGAAGTTTATATTTCAAGGCAGTTCCTTTTTTTGCGATAATCAGGTACAGTGGAAGTGTATAAGATAATGTTGCAATAAAAGCTGCTGTATCTCCAATCGGAAATCCCATTTCTCCGCCCTTTTGAGCGTACGACAGGAGTGAGCGGATGAATGCAATAGCAACACCTGCCAGTGGTCCGTAGACATACATTCCGAAGAGCACCGCAAGATCACTGAAATCTATTTTCAGGAATGGTGATCCGGGCAGTATTGGGAATGAAATCATGGATATGACCCATGCAAGGGATGCCAGCATAGCAATGCCTACCAGTCGTTTTGTTTTGTTGTTTGTCATAATAAATCCTCCTGAAAGGATCCATCCTGCTTAGGGTGAACTTAATGATGAGAGTATTCTGGCCTCTGCTTGTCTGATACTTGAAGCAGGAAAGACAAAAAAACTCTGCCAGTTCCCCACTTCAGGTCACTAACAGAGCAAAAAGACAGAATTTATTTTCAGTCAGAAAGCTCCATCTTCTTTATCCAGACTATACTGTCGGTACTGGAATTACACCAGTTCAGCAATCACTAATCGCTCGTGGACTTTACCACCGGTCGGGATTTACACCCTGCCCCTGAAGATGAATCGATATATTTAATTCTGATATTATTATACTGAGTTTAATCGATGAAGTCAAGCGCTCTTGCTCAACATTACACAGGAGACTAAAACTATTGCCCTTATTCACTTTCCCCAGTTTCGATCGGAAGATGAATAAGGAACGACGCCCCTTTTCCTAATGTAGATTCAACTTCTATATACCCTTCATGTGCTTCTACGATGTTCTGAACTAATGACAGTCCAATGCCTGTACCGTTCGCATTGAATGAGTAATTATTTCGGGATTTATCTGCTTTGAAGAATCGGTCGAAGATATACGGAACATCTTCTTCCGGTATTCCAGTCCCAGTATCTTTCACGACCATAACTACTTCGTTCAAGTCCTGCTCATTGTATAGCTGTAGAGTCACGACTTTTTCAGACTTATCAGTCATACTTGTGTGTCTGATCGCATTATTTATTAAATTGACAAACACCTGATCCATCTTATCTTTATCCATGACGAGATGAACGTCTTCTTTAGGCATGTCAAGCTGAAGCGAGACTTCGGATTCATTCGCCATTTTATCAAAACGGAAAAGCAGGCTTCTCAAGTAACTGTTAAGGTTCACATCAGTTTTCTGAAGCTCGATATAACCTGCTTCCATACGTGACAAATCAAGCATCTCATTTACCATACGGTTCATTCTCTGTGATTCATCACGAATGATCGCCGCCATCTCTTTTTTCTCTTCAGTGCTTTCCGCAACGTCGTCGAGTATCGCTTCACTGTAACCCTGAACCATGACCAGAGGGGTTCTCAATTCATGAGAGATATTATTGATAAAGTCGACTCTCATTTTATCAAGTCGATGTTCCTTCGTCTGATCATTAATTGAAACAAGAATACCTCTTAAGTCTTTAGTAAAATCATCTACTAAAGGGAGAATCGTCACATCGTAATAAGATTCCTCCATTTCGATTGAAAACTCTCTGATTTTCTTATGTGTAACCACTTCCCGCAGCTGTTCCCCCAGATCGATAAACTCTTCATCATGTGAAAATGCAGATTTTTCGATTTGATATTGGGTAAGAAATAAGTCCCCAACCGGGTTGGACAGCAGGAGGGTCAGTTCTGAATCATAATAAAGAATACCTGTTTGGATGTTTTCCAATATATGAGCAAGCAGTTCTTTTTCCTGCTTAACCACTGTCCTGTTCGTTTCAAGTGAATGACCCATTTTATTCATTGCCATAGCCAGTTCAGACAAATCATCCCTCCCAGAAATCGGAAGCTGATGACTAAAATCGTCTCTTGCAAAGTCAAATGCTATATTCGTCATCGCATTTATTGGTTCGGACACATTTTTTTTGAGATACATGTAATAATAAGCTGCAATAAGCAGGTGAAGGATAGTCAGACCAGTAATGACCCAGGTCATTTGTCTCTCAATTGAGATCAGAAAATATAGATCCGCATACGAGTATAGCATGAGTTTCTCTTCTTCTGTAGATGTCGGCTGGATACGAAACACAAAAGGAATGTTATAACTCACTTCATTATCCTGATCTGAGCGTATATTCACATGTTCCTCCTGGGGCTGAAAGTTCTGGATGATATCCGGTTTATTTTCCATTGTATCAAGGACATCCGCTGGGAAAGAGTACACCCATGCTTCACCAGCTGGAGAATCGAACGTTTCAGAAGCCAGAGCGAAATGAATACTCGAATGGAGATTATTAATAGACTCAATGTTATCTATTAAAAAATGTGGATCCGCAATAGCTAAGCGTTCCACATTTATAATAATTTCTTCAAAGTCATTCATGAAGTTTTCTTTAATCTGCTGGGAATAAAATACACCGTAAAACACTGTAGTAGCAATAAAAGAAAATAGAGTGATACCAAAGGTGATAAGCCATATCCTGATTGCAACTACATTGATTTTCATGCTGTCTACTCCTCTTCTTCATGAGGATAAGAATTCAGCTTATATCCTAGTCCCCAGACTGTCTCGATCATTTTCGCTGCCACATCAGATTCTTTTTTGAGCTTTTCTCTCAAACGTTTAACATGGGTATCAACTGTTCTCAAGTCCCCGAAAAATTCATATTTCCACACTTCTCTTAAAAGCTGCTCTCTGCCAAAAATCTGATCAGGTGCTGACATGAGGTAATGAAGCAAATCATATTCCTTCGGAGTCAGATTGACAGTTTTCCCGTCCGCAGTAACACGTCGGGAATCGTTGTCGATTTCAAGATGAGGAAGCTTGAGGGTATCTGAAACATCTCCTGCAGCATCTGTTCCACCTGCGCTTGATTTTGTCCGCTTAATGATCGCTGCTACACGTAAAACGATTTCTCTTGGACTGAAAGGTTTAACGATATAATCATCTGCTCCTACTTCAAACCCTTGTATCCGGTTTAGCTCTTCCCCTTTTGCCGTAAGCATCATGATAGGTGTCTCTTTTTCTTTTCGGATTTCTTCAGCTACCTGAATCCCGTCCATCTCAGGCATCATGACATCGAGCAGAATCAGGTCATATTCATTTTCCAGTGCGAGGTCCAGAGCAATCCTGCCGTTTTCAGCTTCATCAATATCGTAATCAGCTTTTTCAAGATACATTTTCAGTAAACGTCTGATTCTATCTTCATCATCTACAACTAATAACTTTTTAGCATTCCCTTGACTAGTCTCTTCGGTCACTTTAAGACACTCCTCTAAATAATAGTGGGTTCGTTCACTTATCGATCGCTGTTGATCTCTTGTCTATCATTATAAATGAAGAACAATGATACTTCCAATCATTTCGCCTGTGATCCGGTGGGTTAGGACTCTTCGACAAGCTGCTTGAGTTTATTGACCTCGAACTGTTTAAGTTCTCTCCATTCACCTGATTGAAGCCCTTCAGCAGTCAGGAAGCCGTATTTATCACGATTCAGTTTCTCGACTGGAAAGCCGACACTTTTAAGCATCTTTTTAACCTGATGGTTTTTCCCCTCATGAATCGTCAGTTCCACAAGACTAGTATTTTTTTTTAGAATCCACATCAATAATTCGCGCTTTAGCCGGTCGTGTCTTGTATCCATCGATCACTACGCCTTTTTCTAGTCTGATTACAGGTTTTTTATCGATCAGACCAGTGACTTTAGCAATATATGTTTTTTCCACGCCAAATTTAGGGTGAGTCAACTGATTTGTCAATTCACCATCATTGGTCAAGATAATCACACCAGTTGTATCATAATCCAGACGACCTACAGGATAGATGCGCTGTTCAACCCCGGAAAGCAGATCAACAACTGTTTTTCTTCCTTTAGGATCATCTGCGCTCGAGATTACACCCCTAGGCTTATTTAAAAGAAAATAGTACTTCTGTTCCTGTACAATAGGGACACTGTCCACTTCAATCAGATCAGTCTTTTTTACATTAATCCCCATTTCTTTCACTACTGCACCATTCACCTTGACTCTGCCCTCTTTTATCATCTTTTCAGACGCTCTTCTAGAAGCTACACCTGCGTGAGCCATGACTTTCTGTAAACGTTCCATAAACGTTTCTCCTCCATCTCTAGTATCAGACTATAACTAAAAATCAGCTGACTCTTCAAATAAACTCTGATTAGTCAATTCTTCTTCCAGTTCTAGTTCAGGTAATTCTGTTAAATCGTTCAAGCCGAAATAATCGAGAAAATAGTCAGTCGTACCGTAAAGTACAGGTTTACCGGGAGCATCAAGTCTTCCAATTTCCTGAATAAGATCACGGAGCTTCAATTTCTGAAGACTGGACGACAGCTGAACTCCTCTAATTTCTTCGATTTCCATTCGTGTGATCGGCTGCTTATAAGCAATTACCGCTAATGTCTCAACAGAGGCTTTACTCAGTTTCTTGCTCAATGGCGACTGAGCATATACTTGAATTGCTGGTGAGTATACTTTTTTTGTTGCAAGCTTGAAACTATCTGCTGTTTCGAGAAGGGTCAGTCCGCTTGTATCATCGCCTTCATATTTCTCTTTCAGCTTAGTCAGACAGACCTTTGTATGGTCCATCGTCGATTTTGTTAGCTGAGCCAGTTCATTTAACGTAACTCCTTGTTCACCTGCCACAAACAGCAATGCCTCTAATGTACCTAATTCATTCATCGCCTGTCGCTTCCTTTCATTGACCCACTGCTGAACTAAGATATATTTCTCCGAAACACTCTTTCTGTTCAATAAACAATCTGTTTTCTTTTATCATTTCAAGAACAGCTAAGAAAGTGACGACGAATTCCTTTTTTGTCGGCACGGTGAACAGGTCTATGAATAATATTTTCTGTCTGTTCTCCGATAACTTTTTCTCAAGCCATTCTATCTTATCACTGATCGTAATTTCTTCAAGATCAATAGTGGTCGGCCCAGGCTCCATCCACTGTTTTTTTCTGATCATTTCACCAAAGACACCCACAAGGTCGCCCAGTGACAGTTCATTGGGGCTCAACGGAATGGACTGCTGAAAATGTGTAAGATCTGAATGATCTTTTAAATAATACTGCTCCCTGTCATCCCTACGTTCAGACAGTTGTGAAGAGGCGTACTTAATTCTGCGATATTCAAGAAGGCGCTCTTGCAGCTTTTCAATAGAGTCTTCTTCAACATCGAACAGTTCGCCTTCTTCTTCCCACTCATCATTACGAGGAAGGAGAAGCTGACTCTTGATCGACATCAGGGTGGCAGCCATTACTAAATAGTCTCCAGCAATGTCGAGCTGCAGCATCTGCATTGCGTGGAGATAATTCAAGTACTGATCGGTTATTTCTTTTATCGGTATATCATAAATATCGATCTCATATTTATTTATGAGATGCAGCAGTAAATCCAGAGGCCCTTCAAAGACATCAAGATTGACTTTCCATTTTTCACTCATATGCTGTCCCTGCTTTACTCATCTCTATCGGCTTCTTTTTTCCACTTTGTCACGAGTGGAGCAGTTTCCAGTGTGCCGACAATCTTCTTAGGTGAACAGATCCTTGACAGAGCTGTCAGCATTCGAAACGCCATGCCTTCTTCTCGATAAGACGGATTGATTGCAATGTGTCTGAGAAGAACAATTTCCTCTTCATCTTCAATACCGATCACTCCTGAAAGATCACCGGTTTCCTGACTTTTCCATAGGTAAAGCTGTCTGTTTTCTTCCTGTTCGTACCACTGCATCTCATTTGTGAGTCGAGTAGTATCTTTTAGATCAGGTACATAGGAAAGCAGTCCCATCGTTATTTTCTGGTAGTCTGATTTATATTTAATGAGCATCTTTCGCCCTCCTATCCCTCAAACTGTTGTGTGCTAACTTCCAGGTTAAGAAAATCAGTATAAGTTTCTCGTTTAACTGCCAGCGCATGTCTGCCTTCTTCGACGAAGACGACTGCTGGTCTCGGTAACCGGTTGTAGTTACTGGCCATTGAATAGCCGTACGCACCAGTACTGAATACAGCCAGTATATCATCCTGAGCGGGTTTTGTAATGGAAAGATCCCAGATAAGCATATCTCCGCTTTCACAAGCTTTACCTGCGACAGATACTTCTTCTGTTTTTTCACCATTCACTTTATTGGCTAGAACTCCCGTGTATTTTGCCTGGTATAAAGCAGGACGAATATTATCAGCCATGCCTCCGTCTACAGAGATGTACTTTCTAATACCAGGAATTGATTTCTCAGTACCGATCGTATATAAAGATGTCCCCGCTTCTCCGACAATACTTCTACCCGGTTCGATCCAGATCTCAGGCAGGTCCATTTCCAGCTTCTGTGACTGATCTCTGACAGCTGCCATGATTGCATTAGCATAAGTGGATAGTGGCAGCGGCGCATCTTCCTGGGTGTAACGGATACCGAATCCCCCTCCGGTATTTAATACCGAGAGAGTAAAATCATATTTATTTTCCCATTCTTTTGCTTTGGCCATCAGTTTTGCAATAACTGCCTGATACCCGTCTACTTCAAAGATCTGTGAGCCTATATGAGCATGCAGACCGATAACGGTCAAATAAGGGGAATCCCGAAGCTCTCTGATTGCCTGTTCGGCCTGATCCGAAGACAAGTCAAACCCGAATTTAGAGTCTTCCTGTCCGGTGGTAATGTAATCATGGGTGTGAGCAGCCACGCCCGGTGTGACCCGGATGAGTACGTCCATCTGCTTTTTCTTGTTCTCAGTCAGTTCTTTCAGCATAGATAACTCGACGAAATTATCTACAACGATACAGCCGATATTATAATCGATGGCTTCCCTCAGCTCCTGCCATGACTTATTGTTGCCATGGAAATGAATTCTTTCTGCAGGAAAGTCTGCTTTGATTGCCAGAAACAATTCTCCTCCAGAGACGACATCAAGCGAGACATCTTCTTGGGCAAGAATCTCATATAATGCAAGGGACGAAAATGCTTTACTCGCATAAGCCACTTGGCTTTTGTTTTCATAAGCTTTGAAAGCATCTTTAAATGCTTTGATTTTCTTTTTAACAAGGCTGATATCATAGACATATAAAGGCGTACCGTATGTTTCAGCCAGTTCTACTGAGTCAACCCCACTGATTTCAAGATGATTATCATTAGTGACGGTCATATTCTCCATCAGTCTGCTTTCATTTGAAAAATTAGTCATTCTATCCCACATTTCTATTTAGTCTGAACCCTGATTGCTCTGTTTTTCAGTTCAAAAAACATCCAAGAATATCATACCTACATATGGCTGAAAAATCAAACTTCCATTAAAAAAAGTACAGAATATGCACTTATACACACATGCTGGTCATGGGCGTTATCTCTTAGACTCCTTTTTCAAAATATGAGGAAAGGAGTCCTTAGTTATTTCTAAGAACTCCTTTCCTTTATCTTCTTTATACGTTCAGATCTGTTTACAGTTCAGCAATAACACGTTTGACCAGTGTTTTGAATGAATCTCTGACGCGCGTCGTCACTTCAACGACCTCGTCATGGTTCAATGATTCCTGCATCCCTGCAGCGTAGTTCGTAATACATGAGATGCCGGCGACTCTCAATCCAGCATGTCTTGCGACAATTACTTCCGGAACAGTTGACATGCCCACTGCATCTCCACCAAGAACGCGGATCATTCTGACTTCCGCTGGTGTTTCATAAGTCGGTCCTGTCAGACCAAGATAAACACCTTTCTGAATAGCAATATCATTTTCCTTAGCTACTTTTTCGATTGTTTCCTGATAGTCTCTATCGTAAGCCTGGCTCATATCAGTGAATCGAGGACCGAATGTTGCATCATTTGGTCCTAGAAGCGGATTGTCACCAGTCATATTAATATGATCAGTAATGATCATCAGGTCACCCGGTGTATACGATTCGTTGACTCCCCCAGCTGCGTTGGTCACCATCAGCGAACTCACGCCAAGCGCTTTCATCACTCTGACAGGGAAAGTGACTTCTTTAAAGCTATACCCTTCGTAATAGTGGAAACGTCCCTGCATAGCAATGACCTTGCGATCGCCCAGTGTTCCATATACAAGCTTGCCGGCGTGTCCTTCGACTGTTGACACAGGGAATCCTGGAATATCTTCGTAAGGGACTTCTACTGCATTCTCTGCTTCGTCAGCAAGTTCTCCAAGTCCAGATCCTAAAATAAGTCCGATTTCAGGATGTTCCATTCCTTTTTCTTTCAGAAAAGCTGCAGCGTGTTTAATAGCTTCTACGTATGTTTCGTTCATTAGTCAGTCTCCTTCGCACGATCTTTATAATCTACCTAGTTTAATTTATCTAAAAAACTTTCTCCGAATCCAGTTCCTTCGACACCAAAGTTTTCAGCAACAGTTGCGCCGATATCAGCAAAGTGTCCCTGAGGAAGAGCTTGGGGGTTTTTAAATTTCGGGCTGAATGCAAGCAATGGTACATACTCACGTGTATGATCAGTCCCATGATGAGTTGGATCATTCCCATGATCGGCTGTGATGACAAGCAGATCCTCTTCATCAAGTGCCTTGATGAGTTCAGGTACTCGTGCATCAAATGCTTCAAGAGCCTCTTTGTAGCCTGTTACATTACGTCTGTGTCCATACAAGGCGTCGAAATCGACCAGGTTGGTAAAACTCAATCCAGTAAAGTCTTTTTTCATGACATCAAGCAGTTTATCTACTCCATCCATGTTGGAAGATGTACGCACGGAATCAGTAATGCCTTGTCCATTGAAGATATCATTGATTTTACCTACAGCTACTACATCTTTTACAGCTGCTTTCAGTTTGTCCAGCACAGTTTCTCCGAACGGGTCCAATGCGTAGTCATGGCGGTTGCTGGTACGAGTAAAGTCCCCAGGTTCTCCCACATATGGTCGAGCAATGATTCTTCCAATCATATAGGGCTCGTCTTTAGTAAGTTCTCTGACATATTCACAAATGTCGTATAGTTCTTCGAGAGGAATTACTTCTTCATGTGCAGCGATCTGAAGGACAGGGTCTGCAGATGTATATACGATCAGATCTCCCGTTTCCATCTGATGCTTGCCGTATTCATCCAAAATATCAGTTCCAGAAGCAGGTTTGTTCCCGACTATTTTACGGCCGGTATGCTTTTCGATCTGATCGATCAGCTCAGCCGGGAAACCGTCAGGAAATACGCGGAAAGGCTTATCAATGTGCAGCCCCATGATTTCCCAGTGGCCAGTCATCGTATCTTTACCAACTGATACCTCTTCTAATTTTGTATAATAAGCAGAAGTATCATCAACTGGATCGATCCCTTTAAGCGGAGCAATGTTGCCTAACCCCATTGCCTGCATATGCGGCAGATGAAGACCAGCTTCTTCTGCTATATGGCCTAGTGTGTGAGCGCCTTCATCATTGAACTTTTTGGCATCAGGTGCTTCGCCGATACCGACAGAGTCCAGTACCATTAAGTGTATTCGTTTAAATGACATACTATGTCCTCCTAGATTGTCTTTCATTCAGAATAAATCAGGTCAACTGAAAAAGCAAGAATACATGAAAGTCGGGCCTTATATATGATAGATTTTTTATCATTTACTCATCTTATTCAGGCTCTCGGATGGTATTTTCCATAAATATCCTTTAAGCGATGTTTGGTAATATGTGTATAAATCTGTGTTGTAGACACATCGGAATGCCCCAGAAGCTCTTGAACTACTCTTAAATCTGCGCCATTTTCCAGAAGATGAGTAGCAAAGGAATGCCTCAAGGTATGAGGCGTAATCGAAGCCCTGATTCCCGCTTCCTGTTTCAGTTGTCTGATTTTTTTCCACACCCCTTGCCTTGACAAGGGTGCCCCCCTGGAATTGAGAAAGATAACGGGGGTTTCTTTCCTTGCCTTGTTCAATAAAAATGGACGAGCGCTTTCCATATAATACTCAAGCCACTTACACCCCATTTCACCAATTGGAATGAGTCTCTCCTTATTCCCCTTACCAACGATTTTAATCAGTTTCATCGACAGATGAATATCCTCAGTCGTCAGTTCGATTAGTTCAGTGATCCGGAGCCCCGATGCATAGAGGACTTCCAGCATTGCACGGTCTCTTATTCCTAAAGGTTTCGTTGTATCCGGCGTTTCCAGCAGCCGGTCTATATCGTTCATAGAAATAATTTTAGGCAGTGTCTCTGCTTTTTTTGGCGTCTTGACATACAGCATCGGATCTTCTGAAGTGACCCCTTCCTGTTTTAAAAACTGATGAAATTTTCTCAGACTGGAAAACTGCCTGATTATCGTATTATCTGACTTATCAGATTGTCTTTCCTCACTAAAGAAAGAGAGGAGAACGTAGCGATCGATCTCCTCCCAGCTGATTAACCCTTGTTCGTTCAAATAAGCTACGTAGTGTCTGATATCTCTCTGATAACTCTCAACAGTGTTAGGAGCCAGCCCTTTTTCAACCTTGAGATAGATGAGATAATCTTCAACCGGTCGTCTATCCATTGACATCGCCCTCTTCTTCCTTGTCCTGCTCTGCACAGTTTCTGCAGATTCCGTGAAAAGTCAGACGATGGTCCTTAACGAGAAAGTGATAATCTCTTTCAATTTCCTTTTCGATTTCAAACAGCATATCCTGCTTCACTTCTTCAATGCTGCCGCATTTAAGGCAAAGTAAGTGATGGTGCTGATGTTTGTCACTTCCCATGTTCAGGTCGTAC
This sequence comes from Alkalibacterium indicireducens, assembly GCF_039522005.1. Lineage (NCBI taxonomy): Bacteria > Bacillati > Bacillota > Bacilli > Lactobacillales > Carnobacteriaceae > Alkalibacterium > Alkalibacterium indicireducens. The sequence continues at coordinate 49,221 of NZ_BAAADA010000109.1, read as the reverse complement.
CTGGCAATCCCGTCCTGAAAAGTCAGCTTGTTGATGATCTGCAGCTCCGTAAGTATTTCTAGCGTTCGGTAAACTGTAGCTAGACCGATGCCGGTATTCTTGGCCTTGACTAATAGATAAATTTCTTCTGCACTCAAATGGTCCTTTTCTTTTTCAAGCAGCACTTCCACTGTCAGTTCCCTCTGTGGAGTCAGTTTAAATCCGGCTTTATGGAGCTTTTCCTTGATTAGTTTAAATGAAGAGTCTAGTTTTTTCATGATGAACTCCCTTAGTTGATAATGATTACAAAGTATTCCGATTATTCATCTTATTCATTAGAATAAGTATAAAATAATCGACACTAAGTCTCAACTACTATTCTAGTCCTCTTCAGGCAATCTGATCAGATTCGTCCCATTATCATCCTGATTGACCAGTCCCTTTTTCATCAGCCTGCCGACAGCACGTTTGAACTGGCCTTTGCTGATACCGAACTGCTGTTTTATAACTTCCGGATCTGTTTTATTATGGAAAGGAATAGAATGGTCTTCTGAACGCTTGAGCACTTCCAGGAGCATCAATGCATCTTCTTCCATCACTTCATGTGCTCTAGGTTTTAATGAGGTATACAGTACCCCGTCTTCTCTCAGACCGATAACTCTTCCTGAAATAGTTTCTCCCAGTTTCGGTTCCTGCTCCCGTTCACTCGGATGCACAAACAGAATGTGCTTATCTTCAGTGATCGCATACGTCCCGCTTTTCTTCAAGTGAAAAACAATGCCGCTTACATTATTGTTATGCATGTCTTTCGTGCCTTCTACGTAGTCTTCAAAGAACGCCTCTTCATCTGCTGGTTTCCCCCAGATACGGTCTTTAGAGTCTGTTGTAACAGTCAAATAAAGCCTGTTTCCTTCTTTAGGCCACAGCCTCCCTTCAACTGGCAAGTCATCCATTGAGACGACTACATCCTTTTCTTCCCATCCTATATTCACAAATACGCCAAGTTTACGATTAACTTTAACGACCTCTCCCCATCCGTATATCCCTGGTCGAATCGCTGGAATATCAATGGTAAAAACCAGCTGATCATTTTTGTCTGAATAGACAAACCCTTTCAGTACGTCTCCAATTTCAGCAGAGTCGCCGGACAGCACTTTGTATGTGATTCCGTCTTTTTGTACAAAAAGCTGATCATTATGCTTATCTGTGACTATAGCGGTTATTTCTTTAGCTAAATTATTATTCATGTTTATCTCCTTTATTTCAGTTTAAAAAAGACGAGACAATGACCTGGAAGAATCATTATGGACAGCTGAGTCAGCAAACAGAGTATGTCCGATTCCTATCAATCATTATCTCATCTTTTTTTGATGTTTATATCATTTCTTTCGTTAAATCAATTAGATGGCAGTTGTCGCTCCACGGTAGATGATTCCACGTCTTGCGTCAACAGTGATAAGCTCATCCTGTTCAATCAGTTCCGTAGCATTTTCTGCAGAAACGCTCACTGGGATACCCATTGCGATACCGATAACAGCGGCATGAGAAGTCAGTCCGCCTTGTTCTACAACGATAGCTGCAGATTTTTCAATAGCCGGCAGATAATCCTTGTCAGTGTTCTTGACAACCAGTACGCCACCTTCAATTGCTTTTTCCATAGCTTCCTCAGCAGAACCGGCAACAATTGCTTTTCCGATAACTGATTCAGATCCGACACCTTGACCGCTTGTCAGTTTAGATCCGATAAGCTGAATCTTCATAACGTTAGTCGTTCCACGCTCACCTACTGGAACACCTGCAGTAATAATGATCAGGTCGCCTTCTTTAGCGTACCCTTTCTCTACAGTAGTCTGAGTAGCCAGGTTGAACATGTCGTCAGTTGATGTCGGTTTCTCAGATACTGTCGGCTGTACTCCCCACTGCAACGCCAGTCCTCTAGCTGTTTCTTCACTGAATGTAACCGCAAGGATGTCAGCTTTGGGTCTGAATTTTGAAATCATGCGTGCTGTATGTCCTGATTCAGTAGCAGCAACGATTGTTGAAATGTTCAAGTTTTTAGCAGTGTGACCGACAGCCTGACCGATTGCTTCAGTCATATCATTCTGGTCGTATGCTTTAAGTGCAAATGCATCCTGGTTAACTAAAGCAGTTTCAGTACGCATGGCGATGTTGTACATTGTCTGTACAGATTCTACAGGGTAATCTCCTGCTGCAGTTTCACCAGAAAGCATGATTGCATCGGACCCGTCAAATATAGCATTCGCTACGTCTGAAGCTTCAGCTCTAGTTGGACGAGGATTTGCCTGCATTGAATCCAGCATCTGAGTAGCTGTAATAACTGGTTTACCAGCATCATTACATAGACGAATCATTCGTTTTTGAACAATTGGCACGTCCTCAGTCGGGATTTCAACTCCAAGGTCACCACGAGCAACCATCAGGCCGTCAGAAATCTTAAGGATTTCTTCAAGGTTGTCTACACCTTCCTGGTTTTCGATCTTAGGAATGATCTGAACATGCATTTTATCTTCTTTTTCCAGGATTTCAGTAATTTCAAGTACATCAGAAGGACGTCTGACAAATGAAGCCGCGATATAGTCAATGTTGTTATCAAGTCCAAACATGATGTCAGAACGGTCTTTGTCAGTCAGACCAGGCAGATTTACAGAAACGCCAGGGACGTTTACACCTTTTTTGTTTTTAAGATCGCCTGTGTTCTGAGCAGTAGTTACGATATCTTCGTTTTCACGATCGATATCCGTTACTAGTAGATTGATAAGACCATCGTCAAGAAGAATGTTCGATCCAGGAGTCACGTCATTGATCAAATCAGTATAAGTGACTGAAAAACGTTCGTTTGTTCCTTCTACTTCATTCATAGATACACGAACTGTGTCCCCTTTAGTAATGGTCACTTTTCCGTCTTTCATGTTGTTCGTTCGGATTTCAGGACCTTTAGTATCCAGCATGATACCGACCATTTTACCAGTCTGTTCAGATGCTTTTCGGATATTCTTGATACGGTTCAGGTGCTCTTCGTGATCGCCGTGTGAGAAGTTAAGTCTTGCAACGTTCATTCCTGCTTCGATCAGTTTAACTAATGTATCAAGTGATTCACTTGCCGGTCCAATGGTACAAACAATTTTCGTCTTCTTCATTATCTGACTCTCCTAAAAAATAGTATTTGGTGTTGCATTTATATAAATGATGACTTAAAGCAATCCAACCTTAGAGGTATAGTTAGTTGGAAATTTCCTCATTCAGCTTAAACAAGTCCATGTTAGGTGTGTGGGTCATGTTGTCGAGTGTTTCAACGATATCTCTGACTATAATTTTCTCGTTGTTTATTCCCAGACAAACCCCGCCTTGTCCTTCTTTAAGGACGTCGACTGCTTTAGCTCCAAATTGAGAAGCAAGGACTCTGTCTCTAGCTGTAGGTGACCCCCCACGCTGAACGTGTCCCAGGACTGTCACTCTGACATGGAAATTATCAATAGCATCCAGCTTTTCAGCAAACTCATTGCCGCCCATAACTCCCTCGGCCAGGATAATGATGCTGTGCTTTTTGCCTTTCTCTTTTCCTTCTCGGATGTTATTAGCTACTTCTGTAATATCGAAGCCTTTTTCAGGAACAATAATCTGCTCTGCACCGCTGGCAACACCAGTCCACAAAGCGATATCTCCCGCATCTCGGCCCATCACCTCAATGACGAAAGTGCGGACATGGGATGTAGCTGTATCTCTGATCCTATCCAGTGCATCAAGCACTGTATTAATTGTTGTATCGAATCCGATCGTGTAATCAGTTCCTGCAATGTCATTGTCGATCGTTCCGGGGATACCGACACATGGAAAACCACGTTTAGTCAAAGCATATGCCCCACGGTAAGACCCGTCTCCACCGATGACGACTAGTCCCTCAATGCCAAAGCGCTTAAGCTGCTCGATTCCTTTCAGCTGTCCTTCTTCAGTTGCGAATTGGGGATACCTCGCTGAATATAAGAAAGTTCCTCCTCGCTGAATCATGTCGCCGACATCTCTTCGTGTCAGTTTTCTGATATCACCGGCAACAAGACCGGCATATCCGTAATTAATACCATATACTTCCATGCCTTCATGCAATGCCTTCCTTACAACAGCACGTATGGCAGCATTCATTCCGGGAGCGTCTCCTCCGCTTGTAAGAACGCCAATTCTTTTCATCTCATTTCCACCTTCAATGCAAATTTTCTTCATTCCCTGTCAGAAACTCACAGAGATATGTAAAATACCTCAGGTCATCATTCAACATGTTTCACCCTAGGATATTTTACCTTAAACCATCATTTATTTACATACATTTATTATTTTATCATTTTTAACCGGCCTTGTCTTTTAAAATACAGAGATAAACGGATTTAATGCTGATTATTTCAGAAAAACATTCTCTTTTCCTAATGCATCTATCAATTCATCGAGCAGATCTTCGTCAGGCTGCACATTGAATTTGCTTTTAAGCTTTTCTTTTCTCTCTGTAGAAGGATCATAAATAATAACGGGTACAGACCCAGATCTTTTTGACACTATAGCTAAGATCTCCTGAAGTCTGTTTCTGTCCTGGTCAATATCCCTGATTCTTAGGAACAGACCTTTGTGCGCAGATTCTTTTTCTATCAGCATTTCAACTGTGCTAGCAATGACGTTGATTCTATCGCCTTTCCACTCTGCTTTTCCCCTTACTTGGAGAAGCGCACCTTCCTTGCATAATCGGGAGACCCTTCTATAAACATCAGGAAACAGAATGACCGTGCCTTCACCAGAGGAGTCCGACACATCCATGAAAGCCATTGGTTCTCCACGTTTAGTCTGTATTTTTTTCATGGCTTCAACCTGAACAACATAGGTAGAAAAACGTCCGGCTTCAGATACAGCAAGAAAATCAGTCGTACTCTGGGCATATTGTTCTGCAGGATGCCCAGACAGGTAAAAACCAGTCACCTCAAACTCCTGCTGTAGCTTTTCCTTGAAAGAAAAATCAGGCAACTGTTCCATTCTAGGAGCCAATGATTCGAAAAGTTCTGTATTCCCATTACTCATCTTGATACTGTCAATAACAGATACTAATGCATTAATAAGTGTATTTCTGTTCGTTCCCAGCTCATCAAAACACCCTGCCTTGATTAGCGGCAGGATCATCTGCTCTTTGCGCCACTTATCATCCAGCCTACTAACGAAAGACATCAGATCCTTAAATGGGCCATGAGCTTTTCTCTCATTCATTATATGACTAATGAACTCTCTTCTCAAACCTTTCACCGTATCCAGCCCAAAAATAATCGATCCACTGCTGACAGTAAAGGAATGCCAGCTGGAATTAATAGAGGGTTTCACGAGCCGCAGTCCCCGCTGCTTAGCTTCCATTAAATACTTTCTGACCTTTTCTCTACTATTGGAAGTGGAGCGCATAAGCGCAACATAAAATGCTGCGGGATAATGTGCCTTGAAATAAGCTAACTGGAAAGCCAGTTTTGAATAAGATACTGCGTGAGATCGGTTGAAGCCATAATTGGCGAACCTTTCTATATGAGTGTATATCGCCTCGGCATCTTCTTCCTGATACCCTCTTTCCTTGGCACCAGCAACAAATTGGTTGCGTCCTGCATCTATTTCATCTTTTATCTTCTTTGAAATCGCTCTTCTCAGTATATCAGCTTCTGACAAGGTGTATCCTGCGATTTTTGAAGCAACTTTCATTACTTGTTCCTGATAGACTATAACGCCATACGTGACTGACAAAATTTCTTTCAGATCATCATGAATGTATTCAACCGGTTCTTTGCCTTTTTTTCGGGCAATGAAATGATCGATCTGCTCCATAGGACCTGGTCTGTACAATGCATTGACAGCGACTATATCTTCAAATTCAGTTGGCCCAAGTTTTTTAAGTACTCTTTGTATCCCGGCAGACTCAAACTGAAAAATACCATTTGTATCAGCTGTTCTAAACAAGTCTAAAGTCTTTGGATCGTCTAAAGATATTGCTGCAAGGCTATCGTCTATAGACCGTCTGTTCAGACCTGAAAGTGAAAGGCAATCAGCTAGTATCGTCAGGTTCTTCAATCCAAGAAAGTCCATCTTCAAAAGACCCACAGTCTCGACATCACCCATCGTAAACTGCGTCAATGGCATGACCCCACTGCCTTCCTGGAGCGGTGTTGACAAAGTAAGAGGGTCCTTGGAGATAACAACTCCTGCAGCATGCGTGGATACATGTCTGGGGAGTCCTTCAAGTTTTACAGCTGTTTTAAACAGCATCAAATTCCTCTCAGATTCATTTACTAATTCCTTTAGTTTATCCGATTCGTTATAGGCTTCTTTTAACGTAACTCCCGGTCGTGACGGAATGGCGTTAGACCAATTCTTAAGATTGTCTGTTGTCAATCCAAAAACTCTTCCGCTGTCTCTGACCGCCATCTTTGCAGCAAATGTGCCGAATGTCGCTATTTGAGCTACATGATCACTCCCATATTTTTCAAATACATACGATAAAATCATTTCTCGTTTATTGTCAGGGAAATCAAGATCGATATCCGGTAAAGTAAAGCGCTCCTCATTCAGAAATCTGTCGAAAAGCAAATCATACTTTATAGGGTCCACATCTGTAATCTTAAGGACATAAGAAACTAGAGAGCCTGCAGCAGATCCCCTTCCTGATCCTGTTACGATCTGATTATCATGAGCAAACTTCATCAGATCCCAGACTATCAGAAAATAATCCGCAAAGCCCATTTTGCTGATTACCGTCAATTCTTTTGTCAGTCGTCTCTTATACCTGTCGTCATAATCAGGTACTCGCTTCGACAGCCATTCAAAAGAAATATTCTCAAGATACTGCACTGAATTTAGGTTATCTGGTGTATTAAATTCCGGAAGTCTTGTTTCCCATTCAAATGACAGCTCACATTTATCAATAAGATTGTGAGTATTGTCAAGAGCTTCAGTCAGCCCTACAGAAGCATAGTAGCTTAATTGCTCGCTTTTATTTTTTAGATAACCTGATCCATTGCGCTGCATAAATTCATCTTCTTCAATAGTTAAGCCGTTTTCGATCGCATGAAGAACTTTTATCGCAGACCAATCGCTTTCATCATTCAGATAAACAGATTCACTAATTACTAATGTAACGTCTACAGCATCAGCCATCTCCTGCAGACTCCTTATTTCCGACTGATAAGCATCGTCCCAGCTGATCCCTATACTTATTGCCGGACAGTGCTCGGAAAGTGTACGTATAAACGACCGAACAGCTTCAGCGTCCTGCTTCAGACCTTCCAACATAATACTGGTGGCAGGTAAAACGATACTCACATTCTGACTGATCGAAGATAATCGATTGATGTCAAGGGTTTGATGACGAAGCATAATATCGGTAGAAAGAGACATAAGTTCCTGATAACCACTATTATTATTTGCGATCAGAACTATCTCAGTTTCTCCATCCCAGACATTGCTGGCGGTCAAATCAATAGTCAAACCAATAAGAGGTTTCATCTTCTGTCTGACTGCTTCTTTATAAAATTCCACTGCTCCGTACATGACATGCTTATCTGTAAGTGCAATGGATGTATAGCCAAGCTTTTTAGCCTGACTGATTATAGAAGGCACCGACAGTGTGCTTTTTAATAATGTGTATGAACTGAACACTTGAAGAGGAGTAAATTCCATTCCATCACCTTCCACCTTTGACATTCCTCCAGCATTTTGAACAGAATAAAGCCCTCAATGCAGCGTATTAGGCACATGCATGCCTGTTATAGCGTCATTGAGAGCTGCCTTTATCTGATTCCTAACGCAATTCTAGCATATCTGCTCATACGAGTCGTATCCCATGCTGGATACCAGACCAGTTTAACGTCAGTTTCTGTAATTTCGGGTACAGTTTTCATTGCATTAAGAATATCCTCAGTTATGACATCTGCCAGCGGACATCCCATTGTGGTCAGTGTTATTTTCATCTCGCAGTATCCACCATTAAACACATTAACTTCATATATAAGGCCCAAGTTGACAATATCGATTCCTAATTCAGGATCGATCACTTGTTCCATTGCCTGCATGATCCGATTTTTTACATCCTGAATCTGTTCATCAGTCCATACTTCAGTCTCTTTAGTCATACGCTCTCCTCCTTGTTTCTCACTTTCATTTTAACATATTGCAAAGCGTGTGTTCACCTTAAAATAAAACTTTCTTTGACGATGTGACTTATCCTTTTTCAATTCAAATATACTTTTCATTAAGGCTTTGATATACTGGATAAAGATGATTAAACGGTCAACGAGGAGAGATAGTGATGAAAAGAAAACTAATTGCACTCGATCTGGACGGAACGACATTAAACGATGAGTCCATGCTGAGTGTACGCACTAAGGATGTACTGAATCGATTGCGCAAGGATGGACATATCGTATCCATCGTGACCGGCCGGCCTTATCGAAACAGCTATTATTATTACCAAGAACTTGAAATGACCACACCCATAGTAAACTTTAATGGTGCCTGGTGTCATAACCCTTCTGAGCAGAATTGGTCATACGCTTATCATAAGACTTTGAGTAAAGATTTGGCCATCTCTATGCTCTCTTTGAGAGAAAATCCGGAAGTCCAGCTGATTGCCGCAGAGTCTAAACAATCTATCTATATAGAAGGTGAATACATTCCTTATCCTGATTTTTTCCCTGAAGGTATTGAAGTCAGTAAACAGCTGACTGCTGAAACGCTTCTTGAAGATCCTACTTCTGTCGGTGTATTTACTTCTACTCGTCAGTACCAGCCTTACATCGAAGAAAAGATTATCGAACAGTATAGAGATGCTGTTGAAGTAAGAATGTGGGGCGGGGACACGCCTTGCCTTGAAGTAGTGGCAGCCGGTGTACAGAAAGCACTTGGCCTCGAACGGATTGCTGCATACTACAATATCGACCGCAAAGATATACTTGCTTTTGGGGATCAGGAAAATGACTATGAAATGATTCAGTACGCCGGACTGGGTGTTGTTATGTCCAATGGTATTGACAGGCTTAAAGCCATTGCCGGAGATATTACTTCCTTTTCTAATCATGATGATGGGGTCGCGCGTTATCTGGAATCTTACTTTGCAATATAAATAGACATCTAAGACCCGCTGAATCTATTCAAATCAGATTCAACGGGTCTTTATTTCATTTATTTGTCGTCTAAAATAAGTTCTTCCGTTGCTATTTTTGCAGATGTCAAAACGATTGGAACTCCGGCTCCTGGATGAGTGCTGCTCCCAGTAAAATAGAGGTTCTCGACTGTTTTTGACTTAGCCTGAGGCCTAAAATGATTACTTTGAGTTAAAGTAGGTCTCAGGCCAAAGGTCGCTCCGTTATAAGCATTAAACTTGGACTCAAAGTCTTTAGGTGTGGTATAGCTTTCAGAAATAATATCATCTTCTATTGTTTCAAAGCCTTCAATCGTCTTAAGTTTATTGATTACCTGGTTTCTATAATGGGCAATTGTATTATTTGTCCACTCATACTTGGCTGTAGAGAGATCGGAAACAGGCACCAGAACATAGAGTCCATCCTTTCCTTCAGGAGCCAGATCTTCATCCAGTTTGGATGCAATGTAAACATAGAAAGAAGCCTGATCAAGTAGCTTCCCTTCAAAAATATCCTCCAGGTTTTCATCCAAATCCTTTGAAAATACAAAATTATGGATATTATCCACCTTATCGTATTTCTTGTCCATGCCCAGATACATGACGAAACATGAGCAGGAATATTTCATACTGTCGATTTTTTTGTCTGTGTATTTCCCTTTTGCTTTCGTATTTTTTACAAGGTTTTTCATAGCGTATGGAAAATCGGCATTGCACATGACATAGTCGGAAAGGATTTTTTCTCCATTCAGCTTTATTCCTGTAGCCTGCTTATTTTCAATGACAATTTCATCAACTTCTGCTCCATACTTTACCTGACCGCCAAGTTCAAAAAACAGTTTTTCCATTGAACTGGCCATCGTATACATGCCACCTTTTATGAACCAGATGCCGTATAAGTACTCAATCATAGGAATAATTGTGTAAAGAGATGGACCATTCATAGGAGATATCCCTATATACAAAGTCTGAAAACTTAGTATCTGCTGAAGGCGCTTATCTTTGACAAACTTCCCTATTGAATGATTTGCACTGTCAAACGTCTTGAGCTTCATTGCCTGCTTGATCATGAATGGGTTATAGAAGTCAGAGGACTTTCTAAATGGTCTTTGAATAAAATACTCCTTCGCAATCGTAAACCGTTCATAAATATCTTTCAAATAACCAAGAAATCCTATTACATCTTCTTCCCCAATCCCCTCAAGGTGCTCAACAAGTTTCACAAGATCTGACGAGACATCTATCTTCTCATCTTCAAAGAATGCTGAATACATGGGATCAAGCCGCTGCATCGGGATATAATCATCCGGATTCCGTCCTGCCAGCTCAAATACTTCTCTATAAAGTTCGGGCATCATCACAATACTAGGTCCTACATCAAATGTGAAACCATCTTTTTTAAGCTGATGCATCTTCCCCCCAGCCATTTCGGATTTTTCATATATCGTTACATCGTAACCTGCATGCTGCAGGCGGATTGCACTAGCTAAACCTGCTACTCCGGTACCTATGACACTAACTGTTTTTGACATGCCTATCCAACTTTCCTCTATTATTTTCTGCTCAAAACGCCATCTTTCATAACATATACTGTATCGCAGTAATCCGTCAGTCTTTCGTCATGAGTAACCATGATGGTTGCTTTTTTCTTTTTCTTCGTTTCTCTTCCTAATATTTCAACCACTTCAAAAGCTCGGTCTGTATCGAGACTGGCCGTCGGTTCATCTGCGAGAATAACGGACGGATCATGGTACAATGCACGGGCAATCGCCGCACGCTGTCTTTCACCGCCTGAAAGATCGCTTGGGAATTTATCACTTAACTCGTTGATTTTCAACTCGTCCAGCAATGCTTTCGCATTATTTTTATCAAAATTGGAACGATTGATCTTGTTGACCAGACGAAGCTGATCTTTAACTGTCAGAAAAGGAATCAGATTTGATGCCTGTAGAATAAATCCTATTTCATCAAATCTTTTTTTAGCACGTTTCTTTTCTTCAAGCTCACTGAACTTTTCTTCGTTGATATAAACTTGACCTTCAGTAGGGGTCTGCAGACCACCAATTATAGTCAGAAATGTACTTTTTCCAGAGCCACTCGGGCCAATAACGGCCACAAATTCACCTTCTTCAACTGAAAAGTTTGTTTCTTTTAATGCTTCTATTTTTTTTCGTCCATCATCAAATGTTTTTGTAACTTGTTTCAATTCAATAAGTTTCAAGATGATCTCCTAACTTATAGCTTCCAGAGGGTCGATTTTTACTACCGTTCTCACTGAGAAGAATGCCCCCATTAAAGCTACAATAATTAATAAAGTTGTTATACCAGCAAAAAACAGAATATTATTCATATAGGGAACTTCATTTGGCAGAAGAAGACCTGTAATTAAAGTCAGCAAAAGACCAGTCAGCACTCCGAAGAGGGTCAGCAGCAGTGTCTGTCCAACTACGGATTTACCTATATATCCGGACGAAATCCCTTGTGCTTTCATAACACCTAAGATTGAAGTTTTCTGAAGTGTCAGGACATAGATGAATATACCTACGATCATAGCCGCAATAAGCACCAGGAAACCGATCATGAGTCCGAAAGTGAGTACCTGTGCATTATATCCGGGTAAGTTACTGATAAACTCGTCGATTTCAAATATTTCCAGGTCATCAGTCCCCAGTTCCACTCCTTCCAGTTCACCACTATCCGTCTGAACTACAACAGCACTGATGATCTCATCGTCTCTTTCGCCGAATCCACTTGCTCTGATATGCTGATAGGTTGACTGGGCTGTGTATAATACTGGAGCGACATTAAATTTTGCATTATCCGTGAACCCGACGATTGTTACGGTTGTATCGATACCCGCAAGCGACAGTTCATCATTCAGTTCATATCCTTCTTCTTCTTTCAAACTGATATCCGCTATCACTTCATTGTCATTCTGAAGAGATTCCCCTTCCAGAATCTCAGGAAAGATGAATTCATCTTCATTAACTCCAAAAAACGTGACATTGACCTTTGAATCATCGTCATCTTCCGAATCTTCAACTAGCTGAACTACACTTGAGGTTACACCTAGAGAAGCAGTCTCCGAAGCATCGACCTCATCGACCAGTTCTTTTGGAAACATCGACATGTTGATATTAAGGTTTGATTCATCTGCAAGAACGATTCCAGTCGCCTCCCACTTATCAATGCTGGTTCTATTTTCCTGTGCTAGACCGTAAGCCAAGCCAGTCAGAAAAAAAACAAGATATGACACGAGAACAACCACTCCGATAATTAGAGCAAACCTGGTTTTAGAATACTTTATTTCTTTCCATGCTAAAAACATATGCATTACTCCTAAAAATATTAATTTGAATTCGAAGTAAATTGTGAATAAACTTACACCGATTAACTACTATCATATAACATTTTATAAATAACTACAATTATTTAAACTAAAAAAATCACCTGAAAAGATCAATGTCTTTTCAGGTGATTGAGCGATTTTTGAGCGATACTAGATAGTCTATCAGTGATTTTAATTATTCTGTTGCACGATCTTCGTCGATCAGGTACCAAGTGTGGATTCCAGCACCTGGTGTGTCTGGATCTTCTCCTACAGTAATGTCGTAAGCACCTAAACGGTTGTTGACTGGGAAGACTTCATTACGGAATAGAGTCGGGATGATTGGTAACTCTTCCATGAAGTACTCCTGCCATTCTCTGAATACTTCTGCACGCCATTCAACATCGAAGCCCTGCTCGCTGAGCATATCTTCCATGAAGGCGTCATTTTCTTCAGTAGCCCAACGTGTGTAGTTGAACGGTGCATAACGGCCGTAAAGTCCGTCTGGAGTAGGATCTGTTCCAGTTCCCCAAGCAGCTTGGAAGATATCGATGTTTGGATCGTCGGCTTCAACACGGTCGTAGAATGAGTTGAACTCATGTAGACGTCCGTCAAGTAGTTGAACGTTCAATCCGATGTTTCTCCAAGACTGCATGTAGTACTCGGCAATTGGTTCTGCCACTTCTCCACCAGCCATTGATGCAAAGTTGATCACCAGTTCTTCTCCATCTGGAGTTTCACGGAATCCATCGCCATCTATATCTTCATATCCTGCTTCATCAAGCAGCTCGTTAGCACGATCTGGATTATAAGGATAGCCTTCAAGATCATCATTGTGGTAGTCAGCAAAGTTAGGGATGATCGGAGATGTTGCACGGCTGCGTAGTCCCTGGTAGAAACGGGCACCAACAGCATCGTTATCGATCGCATATGCCATCGCCTGTCTCAAGTTGACATCGGCCATTTTAGCATCTGGATCCGGAACGTTTTGAGCAGGCTCTATTACGTTGCCTTCATCATCTTCTTGTGCTTCCTGCCATTCACCTAGTTTAAATCCGATATAAGTGTAGGCATTTTCCTGACGACCTAGTATAGTATAGCCTGGGATATCTTTAAAGTTCTCAAACTGGTCTGTAGGCATGCTCAGGAACAAATCAAACTGGTGATTTTGCATAGCTGCTACAGCAGTTGAAGTTGGAACTGTTTCAAGTTCGATTCTTTCAATGTTTGGAGTTCCTCGGAAGTAATCGTCAAAACGAGTATACGATACTGATTCACCTGGAACGATGTTCTCGACCTTGAACGGACCAAATCCAATTGGGTTTTCACGGATTTCTGGTGCAGATTCAAGTTCAGCCACTGGAATATGTTCCAGATAGTGACGAGGTGCTGCAGAAGTCCAGACTCCACCACCGGCTTGAAGCATCTGTACCCCTACAGATTCGTATTGAATTTCAAGAGTCTGGTCATCTACAACAGTGATCCCTTCAATGCTGTCAGCTTCACCATTTTTGTATGCTTCCATACCAACGATGCTCTGCATGTCAGAACTGTAACGAACGCCTGTGTAGTCCGGGTGACCAATGATTTCATGTGCAAAGGCAATGTCTCCGGCAGTTACTTGTTCGCCATCGTGCCAGTAAACATCATCACGTAAAGTAATCGTTACTAAGTTAGTATCCCGGTCAACATCAACAGTAGCTGCTCCAGAATCATCAAACCGGTAGTTCTCGTCTGTTCCGACAAGTGTACCCATTGCATACTGCATGACGGTTGCATCAGGGGCAGATGTGTATAGCTCATAACTGAAAATACCTGTAAATGGTGAGTCAGTTACAAATCCAACGTTTAATGTTCCGCCTTCGATTGCTTCCCCTTCATTCTCGACTCTCGTCTCGAATTCAATCGGTGCAGGACCTTCATTGGCAGTTTCACCGTTGGCATCGTCTTCTACTTCTTCCTCAGTAGCGCCGTTCTCATCTACGCCGTTATCGTTAGTATCGGCAGTATCGCCGTTACCGCAGGCAGCCAAGATGAATGCTACAGCAGCAGTACTTGCAAGCATGCTATATCTTTTCTTGTTTGACATATTTTTTCTCCCCTTCTCTTATCCTAATCTTTGTTTAGCGTCTGCAGCACGTTGGAGCGCACGACCGACGTAGTTTATACATAGCACCAACACTAGGATGAGTGTTGAAGCCGGTAACCAAACCCAAGCTCTATTCTCCAGAATATCTGGATTGGTGGCATGAGCAACTAAGGTTCCTAAACTTGGTGTTCCAGGCGGAAGCCCGAATCCTAAGTAGGATAACCCTGTTTCTAAGCCGATACTTCCTGCAAAGTTCAGTGTCAGGTTGACGATGATCAGTGAACTGATGTTAGGCATCATTTCACGAAGCATGATCACGAGTGACGGTGTTCCCATTGTCTTCGATGCACTGATAAAATCCAGTCGTCCGACTGTCAGTGCACGTCCCCTGATAAACCTTGCCTGGCCATGCCAGTTGAAAACTATAAGTATCAATGCAAATGTAAATACATTATAAGTCGGAACAATCGTAATAAAGATGATAATGATCATTAGCTGAGGCAAAATCATGATGAAGTCTATGATCCGCATGATGATGTTATCGATAAGTCCGGCATAATATGCGGCAAGAATTCCGATAACAATACCAATAATACTGGTGACAACAGTCACTGACCATCCAAGAAGCAGTGAATTTCTTGCTCCTATTAGCAGAAGACCAAAAATATCTCTTCCCGCTGAATCTGTTCCGAGTATAAAGCGCATGCCTTCTCTTGCCGGATCTTCACTGAAAGACATAGGTCTCAAGTACGAATCCCACAAGCTGACGTTGGTAACCTGGTCCTGATCAATAAGGAAAGACCAGATGAATATGGTGACCAGAAGTCCAACCAGCAATATTAGAGAAGCCAGGGCCAGCTTATCTCTCATAAATTCGCGAACAATTACTTTCATACCCATTGGTGGGGAAGAAGCGGCCATATCATCCGAAAGGACTGCTGCTTCCGCGTCTTGGTTTGTAGCCATAAGATTTATTCATTCCTTTCCAGTTGAAAATAATCTAATCAATTCTAATACGTGGATCTACAGCCATCAAGATCAAATCTGAAAGTAATGTCCCTATCAACCCTAAGAATCCGTAGAACAACACAAGGACAAAAATGACACTGTAATCTCGCGTGTTGATTGACTGGAGGAATAAATATCCCATACCGCGGAAATTAAAGATCTGTTCGATAAAGATTGATCCGGTAAATAGACTTACAATCGTAAATCCAAATCCTGATGCGATTGGAAGTGATGCATTTCTGAAGATGTGTTTAGTATAGACCTTGGATATTGGCACACCTTTAGATCGTGCTGTCTTCACATAGTCTGATACTTTGGCATCAATTATTTCACTTCTTAGATACTGAATAATAGACGTGGTACCTAAAATCGCGGTTGTAATAGACGGAAGTATCAAGTGATATAATCGACTTGTCCAAACTTCCCAAGGGGTACTAGCATTGATGCTGACCGACCCTCTGGATGGGAACCAGTTAAGGTTGTACCCGAATATCCAGACCATCAGCAGGGCCAATACGAATATCGGAACGGCGAAACTGACAAAGTTATAGACCAGTACTGTTTTATCCAGTACAGACTCATTATATCTTCCAGCCAGTATTCCCAAAGGCAGACCGATAAGATACGTCAGAATAACTGATAACAAGGACAGCCTTACAGTATTTCCTAGTCTTGCACCTATTACAGCCACCACTGGCTGCTGATAGGTGAAACTTCGTCCGAAATCACCTTGAAGAGCATCTCCAACCCATCTGACATATCTGACAGGCAGAGGATCGTTTAATCCAAACGCTTCACGCTGAGCCTCAAGATGAGCCGGGTCCAAGTTAGGATCGACCAGTCCTCGGAATGGGTCTCCAGGCATGAAATCAGCAATAATAAAAATCAGGATACTTAAAATAATAATTTGAGGAATCATTAAAAGTATTCGTCTAAAAATCGTCTTCCACATGTCTAACGTTCCCCTCCTGTTTTCACTTTCTCATTTTGCAGAGAAGCATTAGGTGCTTCCGGCTGAAGAGCAACAAGGTGATCTTTTTTGAATTCCTGCAGATCATATACTCGCCCGTCAGGATCATAGTATTCTGTTTCCTGTGCATCGTACTCGGCTTCTACGCGCTGTCTTTCAACTTTATGAGCAGCTCTGGTAGTCGGATCCATATCTGGAATCGCTGACAGGAGACGTTTAGTGTAAATATGCTGCGGGTTGCTGTAGATTTCCTTTTTTGACCCTTGTTCAACGAAACGTCCTCTGTGCATGATCGCAATGTCGTCTGACATGTGCTGAACCACACCAAGGTCATGTGAAATGAAAAGGTAACTTAAGTTATACTCTTTCTGAATACGTCTCATAAAGTTAAGAACCTGAGCCTGGACGGAAAGGTCCAAAGCAGATGTAGGTTCATCAGCAATGATCAGTTTCGGATCACTGGCAACGGCACGGGCAACACCTATTCTCTGTCTCTGTCCACCGGAGAATTCATGAGGGTATTTGTACATAGCCTCTGCATTCATCCCAACGATCTCAAGTAGATCCACAACTCTACGCTTGATTTCATCTGGAGTATAATCAAAGTAATTACGCATAGGTTCTGCAATAACATCTAGAATACGCTTCTTCGGATTCATGGATGATGTTGCATCCTGGAAAATCATCTGAACGTCTTTGTTATACGCTGCATATTTTTCTTTGCGGCTTCTAGCTTTATTAGTTACATTCTGTCCCTCATACATGATCTGTCCTGAAGTCGCTTTCTCAAGACCAATGATCGTCTTTCCGATCGTCGTCTTTCCTGATCCTGATTCTCCAACCAGACCGTATGTCTTCCCGCCTTCAATCGTCAGGTTGACACCATCGACGGCTTTTACATAGCTCTGAATCGTGTTCAGCACGCCGCCTCGGATCGGATAATGTACTTTTAAATCTTTAACTTCAATAAATCCCATTATTATTTTTCCTCCCCTTCAAAGTGGAAATGCTTCCAGCATGTACATCTCACTTTGTGGTTTGGACTCACTTCATGCAGAACTGGATTTTCTTCATGTGCACTTTCAGGAATCCATGGAATACGCGGAGCAAAACGGCACCCTTTTCTTGGCAGTTTCTGAAGAGAAGGAACAGTTCCATGTATAACATGAAGCTCATCATCATCACTTTCCAGTTCATGAGGAATGGAGTTAAGTAAAGAACGTGTGTATGGGTGCTTGGGATTGGCAAACAGTTCTTCAACCGGTGCTTCTTCCACAATTTGTCCTGCATACATGACAGCTACTCTATCCGCTGTTTCTGCTACAACGCCCAGGTCGTGAGTGATCAGGATAATTCCTGAACCTGTTTCGTCCTGTATGTCATTCATCAGGTCAAGAATCTGAGCCTGAATGGTAACATCCAATGCGGTAGTCGGTTCATCTGCAATGATGATAGGCGGCTTGTTGGCCAGTGCGATCGCAATGACGACCCTCTGTCTCATTCCACCTGACAACTCATGCGGATAAGCTTTCATTATCTGTTCAGGGCGGGGGATCCCAACCTGGTTCAGCAGTTCAAGCACTCGGTCTTTACGCTGCTGTTCATTTAAATCAGAATGGTATTCAAGTGATTCTGATATTTGATTAAAAATAGTCATAAGTGGATTTAGAGACCCCAATGGATCCTGAAAAATCATACCTATGTCATTACCTCTAATTCGGTTATACAACTTTTCATTCAAGTCGAGAAGGTTTAAATCTTTATATAATACTTCTCCTTTAATTTGGGTGTTCTTATGATCGTGAAGTCCCATGATCGATGTAGCCAAAGTAGATTTCCCGCAGCCGGACTCACCGACTATTGCAAGTATCTCATTTTTCTTCAGCGTCAATGACACGCCATCTACAGCGTTGTGGTAAACATCTCCAAATCTGAATCCTGTTTCTAAGTTGTTAACCTCTAACAAACTTCGTTCGACGGCCACTACTTAACCTCCTATACTCTACTTCCCTGTAAGTCAGAGAAGATTATTAAACTTTCATTTGATTTTCATTAAAAGCTTAATAATATAAATCGAATTATACACCTGATTTATTATAACATCAATACTCTTTTTTTAATTTTATAACAATAAGTTAAATTTTCAAGCTTTTTTTCTAACTTTATTCTAATCAAACTCAAGGAGTCATATTTTGTTCAAAATAAACTATGCGTTACTCTTGATGTAATCGACTGCTTTTCCGACAGTTGTGATCTGTTCAGCGTCTTCATCTGATATTTCTTTACCAAATGTGTCTTCCATTTCCATGACCAGTTCCACTATATCCAGGGAGTCTGCTCCCAGATCATCTTTAAAAGTAGTGTCGCGTGTAATTTTTTCTTCATCTACACCTAAACGCTCAACAATAATGTTTTTAACTTTATCAAATACTTCCTGTTCACTCATTCTACTCTACTCCCTCACTGATAATTGATCAGATTCTATTATTTCTATTAATCTATTATTAAAATATCATTTGATTCATAAGGATAATTGTATAACATCCTCATTGTAATTTCCATATATTTAAAAAGAATTACAAAAAAACGTCATATATTACAGATGAGCCTGTACTTACTGATTTTCGAAATGCCTGATTAGATCTTCGAGGAGACTAGATTCGAGCATTTCTCTTATCTGTCTGATCGTATGATAAACGGGCTCTTCTGTTGCTGATCCATGCGTCTTTATAACCGGTGCTTTAAGACCAAACAGGACTGCTCCTCCATACTTGGAATAATCTAGCAGATCTTTCACTTCTTTAAGACTGTCTTTAAGCATCAGCCCGCCAAGTTTGGCTTTGATCCCGTTGTCCATGATCGCACCCTTAATGACGCTCATCAGAGAGATCGCGGTCCCTTCAATTGTTTTAAGCACCGCATTCCCTGTAAATCCATCAGTAACAACGACATCAGCAACTCCATCCAAAAGGTCTCTTGCTTCTACATTACCGATAAAATTGATTGCATCGTTCTCTTTTAATAAGGCATACGATGATTTGGACAGGTCATTTCCTTTGTTTTCTTCTGTTCCGTTATTCAGCAGCCCAACAGTCGGCTTAACTATGCCGTGGACATGCTTTGAGTAATAGGTCCCTAAAGTGGCATACTGATTGATATTCAGGGGTTTCGAATCTGCATTTGCCCCTACATCGATCATATTGAAAACTGCGCGTTTATCTGATAATGCAGGAAATGTCGCCAGAAGTCCGGGACGATCGATCCCTTTCATACGACCAATAATCAATGTTCCTGCAGCAAGAAGCGCGCCGGTGTTCCCTGCAGAGAACAAGGCATGGTTTTCACCATTTTTTACAGAGTAAGCAGCTTTGACCATCGATGATTCTTTTTTTCTTCGAATTGATCTGACTGGATCGTCATCACTTTTGACCACTTCTTCAGAGTGAACGATCTCGATGTTAGGAAGATCTTCGCTCAATTCATTTCTGATGGCTTCTTCCTTCCCATATAAGACAAGTGTCACGTCTGAAAATTCTCTGGCTGCCCTTAAACAACCTTTAACGATTTCTTTAGGGGCGTTATCTCCGCCCATAGCATCTACAGCAATTCTCACTTTAATTTCCTCCTGTTACTTTCTAATGTTAGTCAAGGATCGGCTGCTGATCGAGGATGATTCCTATCTCATTTCTGAGTCCAGCATACGCTTCTTCCTGATAAAACTGTTCTGAATTCAGTAGAAGTATAGCCTGCTTACGAGCGTCTTCTAAAATTACTGCATCTTCATTGATATCAGCAAGTTTGAATTCAGGCATCCCCGACTGCTTCAACCCGAACATATCTCCGGACCCACGCATTTCCAGATCCTTCTCACTGAGGACAAAGCCGTCACTCGTTTCGGTGACGATTTTCATTCGCTCTGCTCCTTTTTCTCCTTTGGGATCAGCGATCAGAACACAGTAAGATTCATCTGCTCCACGCCCTACTCTGCCTCTCAGCTGATGCAGCTGAGCCAGGCCGAACCGGTCTGCGTCGTGAATGACCATTAATGTAGCGTTCGGGACATTTACGCCTACTTCGATGACTGTTGTCGAGACGAGCACATTCAGTTCGTTTGCCTGAAATGCTGTCATAACTTCTTCTTTTTCTGAAGGTGTCATTTTACCATGAAGCAGCCCGACTGATGCCTGACTTCCTAGAGCTTCCTGGTAGGTGGCCTGCAGCGCAGTTACGTTTTCAAGATCCATGGTTTCCGACTCTTCAATCAGCGGGCTGATGACATAAACCTGGTGGCCTTTACTCAACTCTTTCTGTACAAATCCAATCAGTCTGTCAAAATGAGCCGGACGGATCCAGTAAGTGGATATCGGTTTCCTTCCCTTTGGCATTTCATCGATGATCGATACATCCATCTCTCCATATGCCGTAATCGATAACGTTCTAGGTATAGGGGTGGCCGTCATGAAGAGTACGTCGGGGTGATAGCCCTTTTCTCTCAAAGCTTTTCTCTGGTTCACTCCGAACCGATGCTGCTCATCAGTGATGACGAGAGCGAGAGACTTGTAATTGACCCCTTCCTGTATCAAAGCATGGGTTCCAACGACACAATCAATCGATCCATTTTCCAGACCTTCAAGGATGGCATCTCTTTCTTTCTTACGAGTAGATCCCGTCAGCAGAGCAACTGTAATGTCTATATCAAGGAACATCTCATCAAGAGACTCTTTGTGCTGAGCGGCAAGAATTTCAGTAGGTGCCATGAATGCCGTCTGCCTGCCATCTGTTTGGGCAGCTAATATCGCTGCAGCGGCTACCACTGTCTTTCCGCTCCCAACGTCCCCCTGCACCAGTCTGAACATCTGGCGGGAAGACAGAAGATCTTTACAGACTTCATTGACTACTCTTTTCTGAGCCTCCGTCAGTTCGTATGGCAGACTCCTGAAAAATGACTTCAGTCTATCAACATTATATTCGATACGATTACCAAACTGGCTGTTCTTCAGCTGTTTCTTGCGCCAGATCAGTTTCATCTGATAGTAAAAAAACTCTCTGAATACAACTGAGTACCGGGCCTTTTCAAGCTGCTCATCACTTTCCGGAAAATGCATATTGAATATCGTCTCTTTCATGCTCGACAGCTGATACTCTTCCAGTAGAGTCAGTGGTATATTATCCTCTATAAAAGGATGATAAATGTCCCATGCTTGTTTTATCAGTTTGAGAAAAGTAGACTGTCTGATTTTTTTCGTAGTATGGTAAATGGCCTCGGTATTCTGATTCTCATTTCCTGTAGAAAGGATTTTTATGCCGTTAAGCTGTTTTCTATTGATATCCCAGCGCCCGTATATCTTTAAAAGGTTACCGGCCTGTACCTGTTTCTGAAGGAAAGGCTGATTAAAGAAAGTCACGCTAACTATCACATGATCGCAGTTGATACGGAAAGTCAGTCGATTCTTTCTTCTCCCGAAGTGACTTAATACACCATCTGACAGTGCAATGCCTTCCAGCACCACTTTTTCGTTATCTTCAATTTCATCGATAGCTCTCACAGTCAGGTCTTCATAGCGAAAGGGATAATGGGTCAGAAGATCGTAAATGGTGTAAATCCCCAAATCGTTCAGAGCATCGACTCTTTTTTCTCCAACGCCTGAGAGTACTGATACCGGGTCTTGAATAGACTGATTCACAAACTCTCTCCTTTCTAAAAAAACAGGAATAGAGGAAACAACAGAATCACAAGTCGTTTCTCCTATTCCTCTTAATAATTATTCTACAGAAATCAGATACGGATAAACGGGCTGATCTCCAGCATGAATTTCAACTTCCAAATCAGGGAAGTGATCATTGATATACTCAGAGATTTTTTCAGCTTCTTCTTCAGTTCCATCTTCACCGATAAGCAGTGTGACGATCTCGCTGTCTTCATCAATCATCAGCTCTATTGTCTTTACCGCTACATCAAACATATCAGGTTCTGTTACTTTGATTTCTCCATCGATCAGACCCATGAAATCGTCCTTGCGGATCGCCAGGCCGTTGATTTCGGTGTCTCTAACTGCAAAAGTGATTTGACCGGATTTTACAAGATCCAGTTCTTCAGTCATTGTCTCTTTGTTTGTTTCCAGATCATGTGCCGGATTGTATCCCAGCATAGCTGTCAGCCCTTGCTGAATCGTACGTGTCTCAACGACAGCTGCACTTGCTTCGACGACTTGTGCAGCCTGCTCAGCAGCCATGAAGATATTCTTATTGTTAGGCAGAATAATGTAGTTGTCAGCCGGTACGCTTTCCATGGCTTTGACGATATCTTCAGTACTTGGATTCATCGTCTGTCCACCTTGAAGCACATAGTCAACACCCAGACTTTCAAACAGGACTTTAAGCCCTTCTCCAGGAGCTATAGCTACAACAGCAAAATCTTTTTTCTTAGTAGTCTGCGGAGTAGATTCGTCAGAATGAGACAGCTTAGAGTGCTGCTCACGCATATTATCGACTTTGATCTTCATCAGTGAGCCGAATTTCTGACCGTAGTTCATGACTTCGCCCGGTTTTTCGGTATGCACGTGCACTTTGATGACTTCTTCATCTGATACGACTAGAAGAGAATCTCCGAGTTTATCTAAGTAATTTCTGAACTCTTCGTAGTCAAATTCCTGCTCAACTGTTTCCCCTTCGCCGATACGAACCATAATTTCAGTACAGTATCCAAACGTGATGTCTTCAGTTGATACATGCTCATGCACGCCGCCTCTATGGTGTTCTGCACGAACCAGTTCATCCAGTTCATGTCCTTCTTCAACAAGCTCTTCTCCAGTCAGTGAAGAAAGAAAGCCTTCATAAATATAGACTAGACCTTGTCCGCCACTGTCAACCACGCCTACTTCTTTAAGAACCGGCAGAAGATCAGGAGTCTTTTTAAGTGATTTTTTAGCAGCAGTGAGGACAGTTTCCATTATCTCGATAACGTCGTCAGTTTCCTCAGCCTTTTTCGATCCGGCTTTTGCTGACTGTCTTGCAACTGTCAGTATTGTCCCTTCTACAGGTTTCATCACTGCGTTGTAGGCTGTGTCTACTCCACCTTGAAAAGCTGCAGCTAATTCCTGTGCATTGATTTCTTCTTTGCCTTCGATCGCTTTAGAGAAGCCTCTGAAAAGCTGGGAAAGAATAACACCGGAATTTCCACGGGCACCCATAAGCAGACCCTTGGCCAGTGCCTGGGCAGTGTCTCCCATGTTGTCACTGGTTGAATCTTTAACAGCATTCGTTCCGCTGGTAAATGATAAATTCATATTTGTCCCTGTATCACCATCCGGTACCGGGAATACATTCAATGAGTTGACATATTCAGTCTGTTCGTCCAGACGTTTTCTACCCAGGGCCACCATTTCTTTAAACTTTTTTGATTTTAAACTCTTAGCATCCACTTTTGCAATTTCCTCCTTTGTCACTTTTAGAACAGTGACTATGGCTTACATGTCATTTTGAACTCTTACGCCCTGAACATATACATTCACTGAACTGGCGACAATACCCAGGTCATGTTCCAGCTGGTATCTCACTAGCTCCTGAACATTTTTAGATACTTCAGTTATTTTCGTGCCGTAACTGACTACGATGTAGACATCTACAACAATACCCTGATCTTCCTGTCTGACCTCTACACCTCTTGAGTAGTTGTCTCTATTTAGGATTTCATTGATCCCATCTCTCACATGTTTACGGCTAGCCATACCTACGATTCCGAAAATCTCAGTAGCTGCTCCACCCACTACAGTCGATATGACATCATTTGACATTTCAATCGTTCCAAATTCATTGTTCAACTGAACACTCATCCTTTTTCCCCTTTCTCCTACTATATATACAGATTTTTTTTAAAGGTTTCTTTGATATTCAAACATATTTTAGCATATCGCACCCCGTAAAAAAAGGCAAGATAATCCGGACCTTGCCTCTGGGTATGTGATGAATAAACTGTTTATGTTATATCCTCCAGTATACACTGTTCCAGCCTACTTTTGTAGATAAAACTTAGTATTCATAACGACTTACAGAAAAAAATGTATACCGTCGGCTGTAAAGTAATAATCCTTGAACGATTACAAAAAAAGACTTGCTTCATTCACTGATATGTGATACTTTATATAAGTATGAGTTAGCTTTGTTTGTTAAAGCTATGCACGAAGGAGGAGAAAAAATGGCTAAAGAATGTTTTGTAACTGGACGTAAAGCTAGAAGCGGAAACAACCGCTCACACGCTAACAACAAATCAAAACGTCGCTTCGCTGCGAATTTACAAAAAGTTCGTATCATGGTTGATGGAAAACCTAAAAAATTATGGGTTTCTGCCCGCGCTTTAAAATCAGGAAAAGTTGAACGCGTATAATAATAAAATCATGGAGCCTGCAGATGTTAAGTAATTTAGCATATGCAGGTTTTTTTTGATATTTTATTTTTTTAAAATGGGTTACCTAAGACAATCAGCAAAACAACCCTACAGCCCAGGACAAACTAGTCATGGACAGTCGGGTTGTTTTAATGGAATAGCACTTAAAGGATCTCAGCAAACATAAATAAAGTTCAGTCTTCTGAAAAAAGATCAGATTTATTCTGTTTGATCTGATACTTATTTATCACTCCTATTAGTCTTGACTCTTCTTTTACTGATAAAGGAGCTAGTTTTACGCCGTACTTAATGTACCGGTTCTCCTCTCCGCTCTTGCGGATAATGCATCCCTCCAGTTCAAACCATTCTTCTTCCAGTTCAAATTTAAATGTATATGTCAGAAACTCGGTGACCTTGAATGTTTCTCTGCTCACAAAGGACAATCCGTTACCACTAATATTGCTGAGTGTTACTGTATACACTCTATCTTCCTTTGCCGGTAGGATCATCGTCGCTTCTTTGAACCCACTGATCCGGCAGCGGAAGAACTTCCTTCTATTACTAATCATCTGCATACCTCTATTCGCTATGTAAAAGCTTAATTTGTTATGGTATCAATTATTATATTTCTATATTAACATATCGGAGAGCGGTCTATACTAAAAATTTTAACTTTAGACATATCACCTGCTGTCTTCAGTATGGTGTTCAGACAACTATATTTTAATAAGGGATTGGATCTGTCACTATCATCCTTTCGCCACCTGATTCTTCTGACTAAAAAAACAATGAGGACTCTCGCCACTTTTGGAGAGGTCTCATTGCTTTTCGTTCAGTCAAAGTTTAGTCATCTGGATTTCTTATCATTCCTGAAATCATAATCTGATATAAATGTATTCAGTCTCTACTTTGAACAAAAGCTATTATACCCGACTTAAAGGACAGGTTTGCAGTTGCTGCCACGAACTCGTTACTGATCAGAGCTGCTGGGTAGTCATAATCTGCTCCATCGAGCTGATACTTGAACCCCTGACCAAGAGACAGGTGCTTGACCGGAGTCATCCCGATAACAGAGCAGTAAGTTTTATTCTGCTCTTTAACCACTTTGTGTACGCCGGGCTGATAATATTTTATGCTGTTAGTCTGATTGACAAACTCTATTTTTTCTTGGATGTTGTGGAATCTAGGCTGCAATGGAATCATAAGAATGCTCATCAGATGATCCAGACGCCCACCTGACCAGCCATAGACAATCACTTTTTCTGAGTCAAACTGCTTCATGGCATAGACCAGACTAAGCTCTGCATCCGTATCTTCTTTATCAGGATCTACTTCAATAAATGTCCCAACATGTTCTTTTATCTTCTGCTTTTCCATCTCTGAAATCGAATCGAAATCGCCAAGAGCCAGGTCAGGACTGTAGCCATTTTCAGTTAGGTAAAACGCCCCTCTGTCCACTCCGATGTAGTGATCCTGCTGTTTCTTTGGAGGCCAGGCTCTTTGCTCATCCGGGCTGCCCAGCATAATATGGATCGTACTCATCTACTTCACCGACTGTTTCAGATTGGTGATCTGCTGTCCAGCATCACTTGCACCATAGACGTATGAACCGGCTACCAATACTGTGGCGCCTGCTTCTATACAGACTTTTGCAGTCTCATCATTTATTCCACCGTCAACTTCTATTTCATAAGAGTACCCGTGCTCTTGTTTCAGAGCAGCCAGCTGCTCTATCTTACTGACCGTCTCTTTAATGAACGACTGCCCTCCAAATCCAGGATTGACTGTCATGACCAGGACGAGATCTGTCATGTGCAGACTATCAGCTATCATGGAGACGGGAGTGGCCGGATTGATTACCAGACCTGCTTTAACTTCAGCTGACCGGATCATCTGGAGAGCACGATGAAGATGGACCGTGCTTTCAGCGTGAATCGAAATAATATCTGCTCCTGACTCAGCAAAGTCATTGATATAATTTTCAGGGTTTTCTACCATCAGATGACAGTCAAGAGGCAATTGGGTGTGCGGTCGCACTGATTTGACTATCGGCACACCAAAGGACAGATTGGGTACAAAATGACCATCCATCGTATCAATATGGATCCAGTCTGCTCCCCCATCCTCGACCTTCTGAATCTCTTTCTTCAGTTCCGCAAAATCCGCACTAAGAATAGATGGCGCAATTTTAACCATTATTTTCCCCTCTTCTTTCCATAACGTGGTTTTCTGTTCTGTATCTCTTCGATAAGAGAGAGATAGTTGTTGTATCTAAATGATGCTATCACCTGTTCTTCTACAGCCTTCTTGACGGCACAATTTGGTTCATTCTGATGTATACATCCGCTGAACCGACAGTCTTTTCCTTTTTCCCAGATTTCCGGAAAACAGGCTGACAGATCCTGTGCATCCAGCTCTTCAAACTGAATCGCACTGAAACCAGGCGTATCTGCAACCAGGCCTCCGAGTAAAGGCACAAGCTCAACGTGTCGTGTCGTATGCCTTCCTCTTCCAAGTGATTTGGAGGTTTCCCCAATCTTCAGTTTAAGTTCCGGGTTAAGACTGTTCAGCAGGGTTGACTTGCCAGCTCCGGACTGCCCCATGAACACTGCCAGCTTATCTTTGACAAGATCTCCAAATCTCTCCTGCAGTGTCACTGGACTCACCTGCTTATTTTGATCCGGTAATATCACTTTGTATCCGATAGAAGTATAAATATCGGCAAGATCCTCTGCAGCAGCGTATTCTTCATCTGTCGTCAGGTCTGTCTTGGTAATGTAGATGACCGGTCTGATATGATGCTGCTCAAGAGACACAAGATAACGGTCAAGAAGTGAAGTAGAAAAATCCGGGTCCTTGACCGACATGATGACAAAGCCCAGATCCACATTGGCAACGGATGGACGCGACAGTTCATTTTCTCTCGGCATTATTTCTTCCAGTGTTCCTTCTTTGTCTGTCTCGAATGTAAACTTCACTTTATCACCGACGAGAGGTGTTTCATTTCTATTTCTGAAAATCCCTCTTGGACGGGTCTGATACACATCTTTTTCAGGTGTCTGGATATAGTAGAAACCGCTGAGGGCTTTTATTATTCGTCCTTCGTGCAAGTACCTTCCTCCTTCTAGTCGTTCGGGCTTATCCCTGTTTCTTCTCTGATGACTTCCCCGTCTCTAACGATTCGGAAACTGGCTGTCTGCCCTTCTTCCACTACGAATGTAATGATTTGCGGAGTGTCCTCATAGATGTCAAAGGCTCGGTAGACATCGTCAAACGAGTGCTCAGCATCTTCGACATAAATCTCAATGGCATTGGGTGTCAGCCCTTCGTCTGATTCTCCGTTTTCATCATCTTCTTCATTTTCTTCATCTCCATCATTTTCTGCCTCTTCTTCTGTCTCACTTAGGTACTCAATGATGATACCTCTGTCAAACGTTACATATTCGGGTTCTTCAGGCCCAGTTGAGAAGACAACTGAGATTCTCGATCCCGGATATACCGTTGTTCCCGGTTCAGGAGACTGTCGGGCAACCTGTCCTTCAGGAATAGTATCGTGCGGTTCATTGGTAATAGTTACTGAAAGGTTCAGATCATCGGCATAGTCTTCTACTCCTACAGAAGAATATCCGACAAGACGCCTTAGAGTAAAGCCTTCCGGACCGCTGCTTACTTGAAGGGTGATCGTCGATTCACTTGGCACTACTTCTTCGCCGGCAGATATACTTTGGGAGACGACATTCCCTTCAGATATATCATTACTGAATACGTCTTCTCTTTCTACAGTGAAGCCCATATCTGTCAGTTCAGCCCTCGCATCCTCATATGAGACATTTTCATAATCTTCAAGGGTGATCATCTCTTCCCCCAGGCTGACAAACAGGTTAACTGAAGCAAATTCCCGGAGTACTGCATCAGGTGACGGATTTGTACGGATTATTCTACCTGCTTCCACATCAATGCTGTTCTGCTCAATGATATCTCCCACCTGCAAATTCAGTTCTTCCAGTTCTTCTTCGGCCTCCTCCAGAGTAAGGCCTGATAGATCCGGCACACTCACCTCTCTTGGTCGTGTCATACTGAAGACCAGAAGAGAGCCAATCAGCATCAAAAGAAGAAGAATGATGAAAAGCAAGCCTTTCCTCCGCCGTTTTCTCTTCTTCTCTTTATTAGGTTCGGGTGCAGCTCTATCCGG
The DNA here is from genome assembly GCF_039522005.1 of Alkalibacterium indicireducens. NCBI lineage: Bacteria > Bacillati > Bacillota > Bacilli > Lactobacillales > Carnobacteriaceae > Alkalibacterium > Alkalibacterium indicireducens. The sequence goes on along the minus strand of NZ_BAAADA010000109.1, from coordinate 20,109 downwards.
CTCTTCAACTGGTTTTTGCTCAGCTGAAGGTGCTTCAGTTTTATCCGGTCTGATTTTTACCGGTTCAATCATACGTGTTTCATCATCGTGTGTCGATACAGGCATAAATTTCATTTCTTCTGCCCGTGATTCTGACAATGATGTTTCAAGATCCTTCTTCATCTCTGAGACAGACCGGTAACGATCACCCGGTTCTTTAGCTGTGGCTTTTAGAACAACATTTTCGAGAGCCTGCGGAAGCGAAGAATCGTTTTCTTTTAATGAAGGCATGTCGTTCTGGAAATGCTTCAAGGCAATCGATACTGGAGACTCCCCATCGAATGGCACACGGGCAGAGAGCAGTTCGTAAAGAAGGATACCCAGTGAATAGATATCTGATTGCTTCGTTGCCATACTTCCTCTCGCTTGCTCGGGCGAAATATAGTGAACGGATCCCAGCAGCGAGTTAGTTTGAGTAATGGAATTTTCTGACAATGCTACTGCAATCCCAAAGTCCGTTATTTTTACTTTTTCACTATGATCGATAAGAATATTCTGCGGTTTAAGGTCTCTATGGATAATATTGTGATTATGTGCATATTCTACAGCAGCTAAAATCTGAGACATGATTTCGATTGTTTTTTTATAGGGAATCGGATGGTTCTGACGAATAAATTCCTTAAGATCGTATCCCTCCACGTATTCCATGACGATGTAAGGTGTATCATCTTCCCCTACATCGACCACATTGACTATATTCGGATGTATCAGCTCAGTTGTTGAAAGGGCCTCTCTCTTGAAGCGTCTGATACTGGCCTCATCATTATGAAAATTATAGGCCATCAGTTTAACGGCCACATTTCTTTCAAGGATAAGATCTTCTGCCAGGTAAACTTGTGCCATACCTCCGGATCCTATTTCTCTTATTATCTTATATCTGTTGCTAATTCTTTCTCCGGGAATCACTTACGCTCCCCTCCTAACATTCTGCGACTGTTCAGTCAGATCGATCAGACAGACGGTTATATTGTCTGTCGATCCATTTTTTAATGAAGCATCAATCAAGGCTTCAGCTTTGCTGCTTAAATTTAGTTCACTCTTTACGATGTTGTTCATCTCTTTCCTGTCGATCCCATTCGACAGCCCATCGGAGCAGAGCAGGATCAACTGTGTCTCTTCTTTATTCAGTTCAAAAAAGTCAATCATCACTTTGTCAAACACTCCTAGCGAGCGTGTGAGGGTGTGCCTCTGATGATGATTTTTCGCTTCTTCCTCAGTAATTTCACCGCTCAGGTGGAGTTCGTTTGCAAACGAATGATCGACTGTGATCAAACGCATATCATTGTCAGCATTCAGCTGGTATGCTCTGCTGTCCCCGACGTTTCCTATTACGATCGCTTCATTAATAAACGCTGCAGTAACAAGGGTGGTTCCCATTCCCTGAAGATCATTGTAAGTTCTGGCTACTCTGTAGATCCGCTGATTCTCTATATTGATCTGCCTGTCAAGCCATTCCTTAACATCTGCTGAAGTGGCAAAAGCTGTTTCCTGCCATCTGTGACCCAACTGCATGACAGCCATCTCGCTTGCAATATCTCCAGCCTTGTGTCCACCCATGCCGTCACATAAAATAGCCAGCAGCTGATCGGCCTGATTATAAAAGAGTTCGACAAAATCCTGATTAGTCGTTCTCATTCCAATATGTGTTTTCTTATAAGTATTCAGTTTGTATCACTCCATATTTTCCTATGTAAATCACCGACCATAAGTCTATGATCAGTGAACAGAATTAAACTGACTATGTCTTTCTCAAAGAAGCTATGAAAAAACCGTCCGTATGGTACCGATGCGGGTACAGATGAAGAAAGCCATTTTCAGATAGCTTGATGCTCGAGTTATTTCTATAAACCGGTTCGATTTCGTATGAAGGCTGTTCTGAGAGGAAAGCTTTTACCACGTCATCATTTTCTTTTCTGGTGATTGTGCAGGTACTGTAAACAAGTCGTCCACCTTTTTTCAGCAGCGGAGCGACAGAAGTCAGAATATCCAGCTGGACTTTCTGCAGAGCATTTATATCTGACAGTCTTTTCTGGTAGCGGATATCTGGTTTCCTTCTCATAAGACCTAAGCCTGAACACGGGGCATCAATAAGTATCTTGTCGAATGACTCGTGTTCAAATGTTTCAGCGGCTTTTCTCGCATCCATGGCATTCGTTATTATTATATCAGCAAATCCCAGTCGATCCGCATTTTCTCTTATTTTTCTTATTTTTTTCTCATGAAGATCAAGAGCGGTCACCTGTCCGCCTTTGGTTTTATCCAGATAAGTGGCGATGTGGGTGGTTTTCCCCCCTGGTGCTGCACAGGCGTCCAGAACCGCATCCCCAGCTTCAATTTGCAGTGCTTCAGCAACAAGCATGGAACTTTCGTCCTGAATCGTGATGACTCCATCCTTAAATAATGACGAGTGCACAGGCAGACCTCGCAGACAAATCAGTCCGTTTGCAGACACTTTGCTCTTTTCAGTTTCAAATCCTTCCAGTTCCAGCTGCCTCTGAACGTCTTCCACAGACTTGAGTGTCGTGTTGACCCTTAAACTTAAGCGGGCCTTGTCAGATAAGGAATCGAGTATTTGTTCTGTCTCTTCCATTCCAACTTCTTCTGATAGAAGCGTAACGATCCACTCAGGGTAACTGTACATAATGGACAATTTTTTTATCGGTTCACTGATGTCATCTGCTGAGCGTACGCCTTTTCGCTCAATAGCACGGAGTACGCCGTTGACAAACCCTGTGATCCCTCTGTTTCCTCTGACCTTAGCAATATTAACAGCTTCATTGACTATCGCATGCATAGGTATTTTATCGAGAAGTGTGATTTGGTATAAGGATACACGCAGCAGCTGCATGACCCATCCATCTATTTTCTTCTGTTTTCTGATAAATGGATCCAGTTGATAATCCAGCTTCAGCTTATTCTGAATGACACCATATACCAGCTCAGTCAGAAAACGTGTATCTTCTGGAGACAGCTGATTCTGTCTGAGGACATCGTTCAGTACAATATTACTGAATGCCTGACTGGCTTCAACCTTGTCTAAAATTTCAACAGCCAGGTAACGGCTGCTTTGCTTTATCTTCTGATTACTCAAATCGTTCCCCTTCTTCTAAGTGGTTGACTGCTCCGGACAGAAAGTCTTCTATCGTCATTTTAGGCTTACCGAATGGCTGAACTTCCTTAAGGGACAAGACAGTCTGTTCTCCGCACTGAATCTGCATGTCCTTATTTGTAAGTCTGACTATCGTTCCAGGCTCTTTATCAGATGATTGACTGACTGCCTCTGCCCGCCAGATCTTGAATCTCTGACCTTTCAGCAAGGTATATGCTCCGGGAAATGGATTCATTCCACGTACTTTAAAAGCGATGGTCTCTGCTCGCTTAGTCCAGTCGATTTTTTCTTCCTCTCTGGAAATCATCGGTGAATAGGTCACTTCAGACAAATCCTGACTTGCAGGTGTGTGAGTCCCGGAAAAGATATCCGGAAGGGTGTCCAGAAGGAGGTCTCTGCCGATCAAACTTAATTTACTGAAAAGCGTTCCAACAGTATCTTCCGGATCAATTCTCAGAGACCTTTGGGAAATGATGTCCCCTGCATCCATTTCCTTTTCCATGTACATGATGGTTACACCTGTTTCTCTATCCCCATTGATTAGTGCATAATGAATAGGCGCCGCACCTCTGTACTTTGGAAGCAGAGATGCGTGCACATTGACTGCCTTATACTTTGGCGCTTTAAGCATTTTCGTCGGCACATACTGTCCATAGGCAGCGGTAACGATGATATCCGGATCAAGCGCAAGCACCTGATTCATCTCTTCGGATCCTGATAGTTTTTCCGGTTGGAAAACAGCAATGCCATGTTCAACTGCTTTCTTTTTAACAGGTGGCGGGGTCATCACCTTTTTACGTCCCACTTTACGGTCCGGCTGAGTGACAACTCCAATCACCTCGTAATCTTCTTGCTGTATAAGTCCTTCCAGTATCGGTACTGAAAATTCAGGTGTTCCCATAAATACTATTTTATACATAGGATAAACCCCTTTCCTCTTAAATAAAGTCGAGCGGATGATAGTCCAAGGATATATACAGACCTTTAGCCTGTTCTTTCTGGGTATTCATCAGCAGCTCATGGCACTTTTCTTTTAGTTTCTCTTCTTTTTTATATTTGATGATCGTCTGGAAATGATAGCGGTTATGTGTTCTGGCAATGGACTTTGGAGTCGGTCCTAATATAATAGCCTGTTCACTTAAGGACGGTTTCAAAAACTCTATGAATTCATGAATTTTCTTAGCTGCAGTCATTTCGTTCTCATGACTGACTGACAGCTTAAGCAGAAAATAATAAGGACTGTATTCACTGAGCCGTCTCAGATTCATCTCTTTTTTGAAAAATGAATCATAATCGTGATGCTTTGCTTTCTGAATGGCGTAATGATCAGGATTGTAAGACTGGACAATGACCTCTCCAGTCTTCTGTCCACGTCCGGATCGCCCACTCACCTGAGTAAGCAGCTGAAAGGTTTTTTCTGCAGACCGGAAATCCGGTAGTCCAAGAGATGTGTCTGCATTAATGACCCCAACTAGAGTGACATCCGGAAAATCCAGACCTTTGGCTATCATCTGAGTCCCGAGCAAGATATCAGCCTGTTTCTGTTCAAACCGCTTGAACAGTTTCTGATGTGCCCCTTTTTTTCTTGTAGTATCAACATCCATACGAATGATGCGGGCGTCTGGAAGATACTCCTGCAGTTCCTCTTCAACTTTTTGAGTCCCGGTACCGTAGTAACGGATCGCAGGGCTTGTACATTTCGGACAGTTTCTTGGAATCCCTTCTTCATGGCCGCAGTAGTGGCACTTCATTGTCTTAGTATCCATATGAAGGGTCTGAGATATGTCACAATTGGGACATTCCAGTACGTATCCGCAGTCCCGACAGAGGACAAAAGATGAGTAGCCTCTTCGGTTCAAAAGCAGGACAGCCTGTTCATTCTGATGGATGCGCTTGTCCAGCTCACTCAGGAGCACGTCTGAAAAAGTGGATCGGTTACCGTTTTTAGCTTCCTCACGCATATCGATAACCTTAACTTGCGGCATAGCAGCCTGGTTAGCCCGCTCACTCAGTTCCAGAAGGGTATATACCCCTTTCATCGCCCGCGCCCTTGATTCCAGAGAAGGCGTTGCACTTCCCAGCAGCACGGGACAGTTATGATACTGTCCTCGCCAGACTGCTACATCACGGGCATGGTATTTAGGAAACTCTTCCTGCTTGTAGGTCGTTTCGTGTTCTTCGTCAATGATGATCAGCCCGATTTTTTTTAATGGCGCAAAAATACTGGAACGGGCGCCTACGACTACTTGAGCCTGTCCTCTCTCGATCTTTCTCCATTCATCATACTTTTCGCCATCAGACAAGCCGCTGTGCAGGACAGCTACACGGTCTCCGAAACGTCCTTTGAATCGTTCGACCATCTGTGGGGTCAGGGCAATTTCAGGTACTAGCATGAGAGCCCCTTTATCCTTTTCTAGAACTTCAGAAATCGTCTGAAGATAAACTTCCGTCTTGCCGCTTCCTGTCACCCCCTGAAGCAGAAAGACTTCATGCTGTTCAGTCTTTACAGCCCGATCGATCGTGTCGAAAGCCAATTTCTGATCGGCTGTCAGAGAAAGCGGCTGGCTCTGTTCAAAAGTAATATCTGAAAAAGGATCTCTCAGGACTTCCTTCTCGACAACTTCACACCAGCCTTTTCCTTCTCCCGTCCGAATATGAGACAAGGCCAGTCCGTGTTCTTTAAATGCTGTGACTGGCTGCTCCTCTTCTTTTTCCATCTGCTGCAGCAGGTTTAAAAGGATCAGCTGCTTGTGCGCATTTGAAGGAATCCCCATCTTCATTTCTTCCAGGTGCTCATATGACAATAACGGTCTGACGTATTTTTCTTTTTTGACTGTACTCTTGTCTGTGACGAGGTAATCGATATGCACTTTATTTTCTTTTTCCAGTTTAAGGACAATATCCAGGTTGTCTGCTTTTTCAGCCTCTTCCCAGCTTATTCGATCTTTGCCTTTAAACAAATCGAACAGCAGGTCTTCATCAATTTCATCGATAAGACGTATTACTCTGACATAACGCGCTTTTAGTACAGCAGGAAGCATTGTCTGATAGCATTTGATCTGAAAACTGAAAGTCTGATAAGCCAGGTCTCTGCCAAAAGTAATCATTTCTTCACTCAGTACCGGCGAGTTATCCATGAGGGACTGGATTTCTTTTATATCGCCCGAAAAAGTCGTCTGATCACTGAAGCCGACGACAAAGCCCTGGACCGTTCGGCTCCCCTTACCAAAAGGTACGATCACTCTCATACCTTTCTGAATAAACGCTTCAAAACGCTCTGGGATTTTATAGGAATAAGGCTGATTTGTCTGTAACGTAGGCACGTCCACTATAACTTCAGCAAATAATGCCATCTGATTCTTCCTTTCAGTTCATATTAGTGACCAACCAGTCTATGACCTCGACTGAAACATCTGATTTGCTCCTCAAACTTATCGTAACAGGTTCCGACTTTCTCGACAGCATGGTCACTTCATTTTCATCCACATTGAAGCCTCTGTCTTTTTTCCCGACGTCATTGGCAATAATCAAGTCAGCATTTTTATCATTCAGCTTCTTTTCAGCGTATCGAATCAGATCTTCCGTTTCAGCTGCAAAACCGATGAGCAACTGATCTGGTTTTTTCTTTTCTCCTAGACTTTTTAGTATATCCGGGTTTTTCCTGAATGATAATGTGAGGCTATCTTTTTTCTTCATCTTCTGTTTTTCAACGGTAGCAGGCGCATAATCGGATACTGCAGCAGCCATGATCACTGCATCCGCATCGTCAAATTCATCAGTCACAGTTCTCAGCATCTCTTCAGCAGATTCAACAGGGACACGCGTAATATAATCTGGTGTAGCCAGATGACTTGCACTGATCAATACCACTTCGGCTCCTCTCTTCCAGGCTTCCACTGCCAATGCATGTCCCATTTTTCCTGACGAGTCATTTGTAATATACCTGACCGGATCGATCCGTTCTTTTGTTCCGCCAGCAGTCACAATGATTTTTTTGTTTCTTAGAGGAAGCTTCTCAGAGTGATCTCGGATAAAAGCTTCCAGCTCGTCTATTATTCTGGATTTTTCAGGAAAACGTCCTTCTCCACTGTACCCTTCAGCCAGAAACCCAGTATCAGGGCTCATGACAACTATTCCTCTAGCTGAAAGCTTCTCAATATTTTCCTGAGTCACGGTATTTCTGTACATATTTCCATTCATCGCAGGTACAGTGAATACTGGATGGGTCACTGCAAGAAGAGCTGATGTCACGAAATTATCAGCTAACCCATGTGCCATCTTTGCCAATGTATTGGCAGTAAGGGGCGCTACTATAGAGTAGTCCGCCCAGTCAGCCAAATTGATATGATTGACTATACTAGGGTCGTCTTCAGCAAATGTATCAACATAAACAGTATGTTTACTCAGAATCTGAAAGGTCAGGGGTGTGACGAACTCTGCTGCTCCTTTTGTCATAGCCACCCTTACCTCTGCTCCATTTTTTATCAGTTCTCTCAACAAGTCCACTGCTTTGTATACAGCTATTCCTCCCGTTACATACAGGGCTATCTTTTTTCCATTGATCATTACGTCACCTCGTTGCTGTTTTTATTAGTTTACCAATTTTCAGCCTATGTGTCCTCATAATACTTTCCCAGTTTATACACTAGAAAAAACCTCTGAACTTGTCCAGCAAAGAAAAATCTTTGATGAACAGACGATCAGAGGTTTCATTGATTTAATTTGAAAGACTATCCGGATCGATGACCAGATCACCGGATTTGATTTCTTCTAGGGCCTTCCCGACATTTTTATCACTCTGGTACGTTTCCAGCATAGCAGCTGACGGATTGTCGTGAAGTTGTTTGGCTCTCTTGGCAGCCAGTATCACCAATGAATATTTCGAATCGATCTTTTTAAGTAAATCATCCTGTGAAGGGTATAACAGCATTTATTCCATCTCCTCTATAATTTCTGCGTACTCTCTTAAATTCCTTGTCACTTTGAGGTGTTCACTTTCTATGATGTTTCTGATTTTTCTTGCTGCATTTTTAACTGTATCGTTTTCTACCACATAGTCGTAATACTGAATCAGCTTAAGTTCTTCTACAGCTTTATGCATTCGTCTCTCAATCATTTCATCACTGTCTGTTCCACGGTTGACGATTCTTGACTTAAGTTCATCCAGATCCGGTGGCGATAGAAATATAAAGATTCCCTCAGGCATTTTTTCTCGGACTTTCAAAGCTCCCTGGACCTCGATTTCCAAAAAGACATCCCGACCTTCATCCAGCGTCTGATTCACGTACTCCAATGGGGTTCCATAGTAGTTTCCAACATATTCAGCATACTCCAGCAGACCATCTTCAGCTATCAGCTGTTCGAATTCTTCTTTAGTTCTGAAATAGTAATCAATGCCTTCTTTTTCACCCTCACGTCTCTTGCGTGTGGTCATTGATATGGAATAATCAAATTCATTTGAATAATTATCGAAAATAGCTTTTCTCACTGTTCCTTTTCCTACCCCGGACGGGCCGGACAGAACGATTAACAATCCTCTATCTTTCATTTACAAGTCCTTCCCAACACAAATTCTCCATGAAAACTTATCCCCAATTCTACCATATCAGACTGTAGAATTGAAAGTTAATTTTGATTTTACCTATACAAACCTAAATTTTTGTTCAAAAGATATTTACAGTACAAAGCAATAATGAACGGAAAAGGTCTGGTTCGAATCATTAGCTTATAGAAAGGGGTATCCCACTTCAGCTGCTCATCTTCAAGTCTCTCAAGAATCTGTATGACAAGTGTCCGGTTCGATATCAGCGGTAATCCTTCAAGAAATTCTTCGGTCCACTCTTTTCCACTTAAGAGAAACCTGGGTTCAAACTCATTTACAGGATTTTTCCGTTCTGCATCTCTCATTTTAATCAGACGATGGATTATCTCATTTTGAAACTTGTCTATACTGTATATTTTATCAGGGATCATGTTGAACAATTTACCTGTCAGTTCACATAAAGCTAGAGAAACAGTGGTTTCATCCACAGCGCTGCCCCATCGTTTCTCAATCTCTCTCAAAAGGATCAGCTGATGATTATCCCTTTTAATATATTCATAGACCCCTTTTGACCGTTTACCAGTCAAAAGGCCATTCAACGCGAGATAGAAGACAGAGGCGTCTGTTTCTACTGTGTCTGTATCATAAGTATACCATAGTCCTCTATAGAGATCCGGCCTGGCTAACTTCATAGTCTCGCAGTAGCCCAGTTCTATATTCACTTCTGTCCTGTTCGTATCAAACAGCAGCATGTCTCCAAGCGGCCACTTTGTTCGGATCAGCAGTGACTCGCATTTTTCTATCTGATGGTCATAATGGAGTAGTCCGGGGCCCTGGACATCAACAAGGACAATCTGGTCGGGCAATTTATCCAGTGCCATGTTTATCGGAATGTTATTCCAGTAGCCTCCATCGATGTACGGGGTCCCGTCGATCATTTTTTTCTGAATGGCTGGATAAAGTGACGCACTGGCTAGAAGGTAGTCATTAAGCCTGCCTTCTTCAATATCGTCCAGAAAATAATACTCGATTTCTCTCGTCTTCAAGTTGGTTGTCGACAGACCGAAAATTGTCCCGTCACTTCTTATCCTGCTCTCATCATCAATATACGTATCAATCAGAGCTTTTAGTGGAGCTGAACTAATTCCTTTTTCTCTGATTATCTTGATCAGAAAACCAGTCAGAGTACGTCGATAGTCTTTAAAACTGTCGATCGACAGTGGTGCATCGAGATCCAGAACCTTTCCGGTTTCAATTTCTTTCCACATTCTTTCCGCCTCAGAGACATTGCCGAGAATATACAGTGCGCCGTTCAGGGCACCTACAGATGTGCCTGTGATGATATCCGGAACATAGTCAAGCTCATCAAGAGCTCTCCAGACACCTATTTCAAATGAGCCGCGCGCACCGCCTCCACCAAAAACGAGTGCTCTCTTTTTATTCTTCTTTTCAAAAAAAGATGATGTCATGACTGTTGCCTCCTGGCTGATAGCCTATCTTCATTCTATTAAGTTCCTAGTTGTCCATACTATGTAAAAACAGTGAAAACAGATATAAGAACTTATGTCTTATTCTCCATTTTCACTGTAATTATCAACTGTTACTGTCCCATATCCTTAACTTTCATCAGTCGGGTAATAGCTGAACGTTCACTCTCATCAAGTTTCATACGAATAAAGTAAATCGTTTCCTCAAGCTGAGGAATGGTCATATATTCCAGAGCATTGACTCGTCTTCGTGTTTTTTCAATTTCATCTGCCATCAGCTGACAAGTTTTTTCGATTTCAGCGAGTTCAAGCATATCTGGCATGACATCGATCAGGTATTCAAAGGTCAGATCCAGTTCACCGTTGGAATTCAAATATCCATAGCTTAAGTCGGCTGCGTCGCTCGTATGATCATCATAATGGAAGTTCATCTGTGGTACGCGAACACTCATGATGTTCTTACGATCGATATTCAAGGATACACTTCGGCTTGGTACAGCCATCAGTTCTTCAATATAATTTTCATGAAGTAATGACTTGGCCATTGCGAATGACTGCATTGCTTTCTCGAGCTTTTCTTCTACCTGGTTTCTAAGTTCATTATTCTTTCTGATGAGCTGAATGAACTGACGCATCAGTTCATCCTGCTTGTCTTTCAGAAGCTTGTGCCCTCTGCTGGCAAGATTCAATCTTTTTTTCAGATTTGCCAGTTCCATACGAGTGGGGTTGACATTTAATTTAGCCATTTACCTCACTCTCCTTTTGGCAGATACTTGTCAAGCATATCATCCTTGATACGTTTCAGCTCTGCACGAGGCAGAACTTTCAGAAGTTCCCAGCCTAGATCCAGCGTTTCCTGAATCGTACGGTTAGTATAGTTCCCCTGATTCACGTACACTTTTTCGAATTTATTTGTAAACTCGACATATTTTCTGTCTGTTTCAGACAGTGCAGCTTCACCTAACACGGCAGACAGTTCCTTAGCCTCTTTACCCTGTGCATAGGCAGAGAAAATCTGGTTCATTGTAGGCGCATGGTCCACTCTAGTCTTTCCTTCTCCCGTTCCTTTATCTTTCAGTCGGGACAGAGATGGCAGAACATTGATTGGAGGCTGATAGCCCTGGTTATACAGGTCACGTGACAGGATGATCTGTCCTTCAGTGATATACCCTGTCAGATCGGGAATCGGATGGGTAATGTCATCCTCAGGCATGGTCAGAATCGGAATCTGTGTTACAGACCCTTTGGTTCCTTCCAGACGACCTGCGCGCTCATAAAGTGTAGCCAGGTTGGTATACAGGTAGCCAGGATACCCACGACGACCAGGTACCTCACGGCGGGCAGCAGAAATTTCACGCAGCGCTTCCGCATAGTTTGTCATATCGGTCATGATGACCAGAACATGCATGTCTTTTTCGAAAGCCAGGTATTCTGCAGCAGTCAGGGCCATTCTTGGTGTCGCAATACGTTCGATCGCCGGATCATCTGCAAGGTTGATGAACAGAACGGACCGGTCGATCGCTCCGGTTTTCTTGAAGTCATTCATGAAGTACTCGGCTTCTTCAAATGTGATACCGATCGCAGCAAATACAACGGCAAATTTCTCATCTGCATTCGTTACACTGGCCTGTCGGGCAATCTGTGCAGCGAGTTCTTTGTGCGGAAGTCCAGAACCGGAAAATACCGGAAGCTTCTGTCCACGAACAAGCGTATTCAGGTGGTCGATCGTAGAAATACCTGTCTGAATAAACTCATCCGGATAGTCTCTTGCAATCGGATTGATCGCAATTCCGTTGATGTCCAGACTTTTTTCAGGAATCAGGTTCGGTCCACCATCACTGACTCGCCCCATCCCATCAAATGTTCGTCCGATCATGTCTTCTGACACGTCTAGAGAGAGAGGTTTAGCCAGGAAGCGTACTTTAGTCTCTTCCAAGTTGATGCCTGTGGATCCTTCAAACAACTGAACTACTGCTTTGTCTCCGTTGATTTCAAGGACCTGTCCTCTTCTGCGCTCACCGGTCTGAAGTTCGATGTCGACCAGCTCGTCAAACTTGACGCCTTCGACGCCTTCGACTGTCATCAGCGGGCCGACGACTTCGGACACTGTTTTATACTCTTTAAGCATCTGATTCTACACCGCCTTTCTCTAATACTGACTGAATGTCATCTTTCGTTTGAGTACGGATCGTTTCGATCGTCTTGATATCATCTTCACTGATGTATTTCATTCGACCGACGCGTTCACGCACATTGTCTGTGCCTTTGATTATTTCATCATAGTAAGCTCCCAGATCCATTGCACGAACAGCCTGATCTTCATAGTTAAGGATAGTAAACAGCATTTCATACTGCTTGTTTCTAGATGTATAGGTATCTACATCATCGAAGGCATTCTGCTGAAGGAAGTCCTCACGAATCATTCTGGCAACAACCAGTTTCAGACGGTCACGTTCCGATAGAGATTCTACTCCGACCAGTCGGACGATTTCCTGAAGTTCCGATTCATCTTGAAGTAAAGCTTTTGCTCTCGTTACCATACCGTTCCAGTCTTCTCCAAGCTGTTTCCCTACGTAGTCATTCATTTCATTGCTATACAGTGAATAGGAATTCAGCCAGTTGATCGACGGGAAGTGACGTCTTTGTGCAAGGGAACTGTCCAGACCCCAGAATACTTTTGCGACACGCAAGGTATTCTGCGTTACCGGTTCAGATGTATCTCCTCCAGGAGGAGACACGGCACCGATCGCTGTTATGCTTCCTGTACGGTCTCCAGATCCAAGCGTAACCACTTTACCTGCACGTTCATAGTATTCTGCAAGACGAGAACCCAGATAGGCTGGATACCCTTCATCACCAGGCATTTCTTCCAGACGACCTGACATCTCACGTAAGGCTTCAGCCCATCTTGATGTCGAATCTGCCATGATTGCTACAGAATATCCCATGTCACGGAAATATTCAGCAATTGTAATACCCGTGTAGATAGAGGCTTCACGCGCAGCAACGGGCATGTTGGAAGTGTTGGCAATCAGTACAGTACGCGCCATAATTGATTCTCCAGTATTCGGATCGATCAGTTCAGGGAACTCATTGATAACGTCTGTCATCTCATTCCCGCGTTCTCCGCAACCTACATAGACCACCAGGTCAACGTCTGCCCATTTTGCGATCTGGTGCTGAACGACAGTTTTACCTGCTCCGAAAGGTCCGGGAACAGCAGCCGCGCCACCTTTGGCAACTGGGAAGAATGTATCAATAACTCGCTGACCGGTAATAAGCGGTTCTTCCGGGTTCAGCTTCGTCTTGATCGGACGGCCTCTTCTGACTGGCCATTTCTGCATCATAGTAAATTCTTTTTCGCCATCTTCAGTTTCAAGCACGTAGATTGGCTCGCTTATAGTGAAGGAGCCTGAAGAAATAGATTTGATTTTACCTTTAACGCCGTGAGGCACAATGATGCGGTGTTCAATTACTTTAGTTTCCTGAACAATACCGACAATGTCTCCTTCAGAAACTTCTGTTCCTTCTTCCAGAGAAGGAGTGAATTCCCACTGTTTCTCACGGTTCAGCGGCTCGATTGACATGCCTCGTTCAAGAAAGTTACTATTTGTCTTTTCCATAAATTCGTCCAGCGGTCTCTGAATTCCGTCAAACATCTGAGAAATCATACCTGGAGCAAGCTCAACGGATAATGGTTCACCAGTTGTTTCGACGACTTCTCCCGGACCTACCATAGACGTTTCTTCATAAACCTGTATAGAGGCAACGTCGTTTCTCATTTCAATGATCTCACCGATGAGGCCTAGTTTACCTACACGGCAAATATCCTGTATATTAGCTGTTTCCATCCCTTTTGCTGTGACCAAAGGGCCAGAAACACTTACAATCGTTCCTTTACTCAAAATCGTACCCTCCTATAAAATATTTTGACCCACTGCTTTTTCGACATTTTCCTGCACACGTTTCTTACCGATGCCACGTGAGCCTGTATGATTAGGGATCAAAATGATGGCAGGTTTCATTTTAGCGTCATAGCGTCTGATTGTTTCAGGGACTAATTCTGCTAATTGTTCTGTCAAGTAAATCACACCATAATCTTTGTCTGCCAGATTGTCGATGATTCGACGGGTCTCTTTCGCTTCAGATGCGAAGTAAACAGAAAAGCCGAGCATTTTGAATGCCAGAACGGAATCTTTGTCTCCGACAACTCCAATTTTATTGGGCATAGTTCAATCGCATCCTTTCTCTGATCGCATCAGCAGGTACACCATTTTCCTTACCTGATAGAATGAGTCTGAGATTTTTGACTTCTATTTCCTTGGCATAGAGATAAGCGAGCACCGGCATAGGACCGAAAGATTGAAGTCTGGCATCTCTCATCGTATTCATATACGCATCATCTGTCTGATGATCGATTCTGACAGATGATAATTCATTTGTTTCGGTATCGACCGACTGGTCAATTAGTTTTCTGTATTTACTTGTTCTAAAGTACTGTAGCGCATACTGCTGCCCATTATCTGCAATTTCGAGCAGATCTTCTTTAGGAATAGATCCGGAACTTGAAAGAACAGTCAGCAGAAAATTGCGTGTTCTATTCTGTTTCATTCCTCTGACCAAAGTAGATATGTTGTTATAATCTATAAGCGTTTCTATCAGTTCAGGCACGCCCTCTTCACCTGTCTGGTCAGCCAGAAGACGAAGATGTGTAAAGTACCGTCTGTCGAGTATGATATCGACAGACTGAACGTTCTGATACTGATCGTAATCCTCCTGAAGTTCATGGATGCTGTCCATATACTCAGCAGGAAGGACATCAGATTCACCTGTTCTGACTGCCTGTCTCAATTCTGATACAGGATAACGGCCGATCGGGATGAATAAATGATTCAGATCCTGATCTGTAAACTCCTCTTTAAAGAGAACTTTCAGATTGTGATAAGCATACCTCAATCCAGCAAGCTCTATAAGTTCCTTGTTGGGAACAATCTTTAACAGCTCCTCAAATGTCTGGTGGAGCTCATTCATGAACATCTCATCATAACTTTTATCTTCTTTGATTCTATCGATGTCATTCCTGTAAGGTGTTTCTCTCAGCACGTTGACAGCATCTTCAAAAGAATCGGCAGTCAGCATGCGTTCGAAATGAGATCGAGTGAGGAGATCGTTCTCGTAAATCCGTATGAGAACATTACTTGAACCATAAACGGTATCTTTCAATTGTATTCTCCTCCTTAAAATAATTCGTTAGATATATCTGGTAAAATGTCCGTTCTGGCATCTTCCACTAAAGAATCGAATAAGAAGTTGTATTCTATGCCATTTTTTTCAATAAGGAAGCCGGACTGTCCTTTTACAGTGTCCTTGGATACCAGAACAGCCAGCTCAGCAGGTTTATTAGAAGTTACCCAAGTTTCGTCAATAGAATGGGCAGACTTTTCTCCCAATTTCAACGTCACTTGTCCTTCTTTGTCGAACTGTTTCAATACGTTCGCAGTAAACTGTCTGAATGTCTCATCATCCAGATTATCCAGTCTATTTTTAGTCTCTTTGAACATCTTGTCCAGAATAGACTGTTTCGCAGCCAGCACCTCATTGCGCCGTCTGATGTCCAATGTGTTTCTTCGAATCGTGTAATCATGTTCGGCATCTGCTTTGATCTGCTCCTTAGCTTGTAGGCGTTTCTGTACCTCTTCTGCTTCGGCAGCTTGAATCTCATCTTCAGCTTGTTTTTTAGCTTCTTCAATTTCCTTTCGGATAGCCGCTTTTTCTTTTTCAACGACTCGTTCAGTCAGTAATTTTAAATCTGCCATGATTTCCCTCCTGTTCAGAGTAATAATAATGAAATGAAACAAGGAATTCAGTTTATTAAGTGACAGATAGCTGTCTGATCACTGAATTCTAAATTCCTTTCTCTCATTTATTACATGAAGATTATCATCATCAGGGAAGTAACGAAACCTAAAATTGCATATGTTTCAACCATCGCTGAATAAATGATCCCTTTAGTTGTGTGTTCAGGTTTTTGAGCTAGGATCTGCATTGCAGCTACTGAGACACGACCCTGAAGCGTACCGGATGTCAGTCCAGTAAATCCTACAGGAAGTCCGACCATCAGATAGTACCATCCAGTTGATACGTCAAGGTTAGTAGACAAGTTGATAATAATCAGCAGTCCGATAACGAAACCGTAAAGTCCCTGTGTTGCTGGAAGCATCTGTAGAACAAGTGCACGACCGAATTTTTCCGGCTGTTCTTTTGTTAAGGCAGCCGCTGCTTCACCTGCAGATCCTACTCCTCTTGATGATCCGATACCAGAAAGAATAACTGCCAGAGCGACACCTACTGCACCAAATACAAAACCTAAATTATCTCCAAAAAACAGTTCAAAGTTACTCATTATTTTTTTCCTCCATTATTATAAAATATAGTTTTAACCGTTGTTATTGTCTTCCATCCAGACATGTTTCTCAAGCATTTTGAGTGGAGTCAGTGGTCTGCCTCCGCCTTCGAAGAACTTGCCGAAGAACTCAACATACTGCAGTCTGGAAGTATGGACATAAGCACTTAAGAATGTCAGTGCTATGTTCAGTGCCTGCAGGGCAATAATGATTAGAACCCCAACCGTAAATCGTGCTATAGGCGGAAGGAACCCGATGATCATATTAAATGCCATCGCAATATTTGCACTGGCTACTGCAAGAGCCATCAATCTTGTGTAACTGACGATATCTCCTACATAACCAGATATTCCATATAAATTGTAAGCCCCGAGTCCTATCCCCAGTGCTTTGTTGGAATTGGAAATTGCTGATACGACAAGGATCCCTACTGCGTTAAGAACCACAAGTCCGATACCTATCTGCGTAAGCAGCGGCATGTTCAGCAGCATGGCTCCACCGACCCATAGGATGAAACCGATCAGCATAAGGAACCAGGCATAGCCATCGACGTATGAAGAGGCTCTCTGTCCCTGCTTTCCTTTGATGATTCCATTCAAGACGAGCCCGTAAAGCAGCTGGATCAGTCCGAGCACAACTGAAAATGCCATAATTTCAAGTACATCATCCTGTAAGGAGAAGACTTGTATGGGCAGCTCTATTCCGAAGAAACTTCCGAAAAATACTCCGAAGGCCATCGTCGGAAACGAGAGGGTGTAAAGAAACTTCAAGAAGTTCCCCATTGACCCTTCTATGTTGAATGCCTTCAAGGCGAACAATGTGACTCCAAAGAGCAGCATACCGTAGCCAAGGTCGGCGGCCATCATGCCGAAGAATACCATAAAGAACGGCATCATCAACGGTGTGGGGTCGACTTCGTTGTATTTTGGATAACTGAACATCTCTGTAATCATCTCGAATGGTCGGACAAAACTGTTATTCTTCAGCACGACAGGAACATCATTGTATTCCTTCATCATTATATCTTCGGATAGAATAGCGACTTCGCTCTCGCCGATCGTCTGATCGATGTTAGCCTTTAAAGAATCCACTTTCTCTTCCTCTATC
Source organism: Alkalibacterium indicireducens (assembly GCF_039522005.1). Taxonomy (NCBI): domain Bacteria; kingdom Bacillati; phylum Bacillota; class Bacilli; order Lactobacillales; family Carnobacteriaceae; genus Alkalibacterium; species Alkalibacterium indicireducens. The sequence goes on along the minus strand of NZ_BAAADA010000109.1, from coordinate 2,421 downwards.
CATCCAGATAGAAGGAACAGGTGATGGCTTTCTAGAAGAAGATTGTGTGCTTTTTCTCGTTCAGACAGATTGTAGTAATATTCCTCAGCGAGCTCCAGGTTCCTGTAGAGACTTGTCCATTTCTTCATCTCAGCAATTATCTTTTCTTTATCACCTCTGACTTGCTTCTGTTCGGTAAGATTACGGTATAACTCATCTTCCGGAAGAAGTTCATGTGTATATGTCAGTTCTCTGTAACTGTATTGAGCGACAAGATCATCAAACTGCTTTCTCTCGGTTTTAGGAAGAATGATGAGATAAGCGACTTCGTCACTTCTTCTATATACTTCGTCATAATATATTCTGCCATTATCACGTAAACCCTCAACAAGTGCTTCTGATTGTTCTTTATCAACGGTTCCCACCAGAACATCCATCAGTCTGAAATGACTGACCTCTTCAGACTTGAAACTAAGTGCCCGCCACTTTCTCAGGAATTCTTCTTCCTGTTTGAGGTCTTTCATTTTCTCATCCAGATTGTTGAGCTGCTTTTCCTTCAGGGATACTTGCTCCAGAAGAGCATCAACGTCTGCACTCTCTACAATGCTTTCAAGTTCTTTTAATGAAAATACTTCTTTCTTAGTTTTAAGGCGCTCAATCAGACCCGGCTGTTCGACGTAGTCCTGTAAGTAATTGATTGCATATTCAATATCCTGCAGTCTGGCCTGACTGTCATTAGACAAATGACGCGAAGCACTCGTATCGAAGTCATTCAGCAGACTTTCCTCCAGAACTTCTGCTACAGGAATGATTTCAAGACTCTGCATTTCCTGGACACTCTTCAAAACAGCTTCTTTATTAGTATGTTCTGCTAATAAAGTCAGTTTTTTCATTTTAGCTATTGCCATATCGACGCAATACCTCCTCTGCTATTCGACTGGCTAGTCTGTCTTTTTCCGATTCATAGGTGCCATTGAAACGGTTGATATCTTCATTGATCTGCTCTTCAAACACTTTCTCGTCTTCTTCCAGCCTGGACTCGACTTGTTCTTGCCGCTCTTTTCTAAAAGCAGCCAGTTCGTGTTCGGTCTGTTCGGTTATCTTATCCATTCGAAGAGCAGTCCCAGCCTTGATATCTTTTATCTCTTTTTCCGCATTGGCTCTAAGTTCTTCAACTCTAGCCTCAGCATCTTTAACATAATTAATTGCTTCACGGTTCACTTTATATTCCCCCTTTCAAAAAAAGGGCGCGGCTAACAGGCCTTCTTCTCGCCCTAGAAGAAAATAACCTTGAAAGCTCACGCCCAACCGCATTGATATAAATTGTACTAACAAAATTTATAATAGCATACTCTCAAAATTAGTGTCAACTTAAACTTATCAGCAGTCTCTTTATTCATGACTGCGGTGACGAGAGATCTAAACGGTTACCGTTCTTCTCCATAACTGAAGACGGATAAAGAGCCAAATCCTGTATGGGCTGCGATTGTGGGACCGTAACTTGATATGATGATTTCCTTAGGGCTCACTTTTTCAAGCAGTTTCTCTCTGACAAAGTCAGCATCTTCAGGTACTCCAACATGACCGATAAAGACCGCATGATCCTCTTCATCTCTGATGTTTTTAACTGTCTGATCGATAAGGAACTGAAGCGACTTCTTCCTGCCTCGAACTTTTGAGAACGGGACAAGCTTCCCTTCACGGTTCAAGATGATGATGGGCTTAACATTGAGCAGTGAACCTACTGTCGCTGCAGTAGCTGAGATTCTTCCCCCACGTTGAAGATGTTTAATGTCATCTACGGTAACCCAGGAGTGATAGTTCAACTTATTATCCTCGACCCACTTGACCAGATCTTCCTTACTCATACCTGCCTCTTTTTTGAGTGCAGCTTCATAGACCAGTAGACCTTCCCCCAGGCTGGCTGCCCTTGTGTCGATAATGGTCAGATCCACATCATCATATTCTTCTTCAAGCATCTGTTTAGCTTGACGGGCACTATTAAGTGACCCACTAAGTTCAGAAGAAAACCCTAAGTAAATAACCGGCTTACCTTCTTCTACATACTTCTTAAATTTTTCGAGATAGGCATGAACGTTGATTTGTGAGGTTGAAGCAGTCTCACCTTCTTTAAGTCGATTAAAAAAGGACGTCTTATCAAACGTTTTTCCCATATCGTCGATCAGCTCTTTTCCACTGATAGTAATTGTGAAGTTGACAATATCCAAGTCGAATCTTTCCACTAGTTCCAGCGGAAGATCACAACAGGAATCGGTTATCAGCTGATAATCCATAAAATACCCACTCCTTATAATGTATTCATTTCTATTATACGTTTTTTTTAGTTAAATTGAAACAAAAGCACTAAAATCGTATGTGTCAAGACTTTGGCGGAAACTTTTTTTCTAGAGATGGTAACTCTTCAATTTTAATATTAAAATG
>NZ_BAAADA010000108.1:13532-17396 GCF_039522005.1 Alkalibacterium indicireducens | reverse complement strand
AATTCAGAACTGAAAAAGTAATGGCTACGCACTATCCCAAAAGGGCGAAGGCGTAGCCGAAGCTTTTTTTATGACCCAAATAGACTTCGTTAAGTCCGACCAGACGGTAACAGACTACCTTGCATAAAGCGATATGCTCAAAACGAATATAAAATGTATACAAATAGCCTTAAATAGCAATCAAACCATAAAATATACAATTTATTTAATATTATCTGTTGACAGAGGCTGGAACATGTTGTACACTTCTTTTTAACATCAGAAATCAAGAAAGTAGATGATCCCCCCTCATCCCAGCGAGTCAGCACAGAGTGGAAGGCTGACATGACCGGTCATCGAAACGAGCTTGTGAGATGCCTTCTGAGCAGGTATGCAGTCAACTTAGGCCGAATGAATCGGTCCGAGCGGATTGTCAGCATATTGAAATTAATTTACCTGTAAAGTAGTGCCGTGTGCAGCGTTAATGCAAAGAGTTGGCAGATAAAGAAAGAATTCATCCTTTCGAGCAAGGCATTATAGTTTAGACTGAAGAAGCCCTTGCTTCAACTGAATCTGCAAATAGAGTGGTACCGCGATGCAATCGTCTCTGTGTAAAGACACAGTGGCGTTTTTTTTATACCAAAAATTAATCCAATTAAAAGAAATCAGAAAAAGGAGAATGCAAAATGACTAACCAAACCTATAACAAAATTGTACTGGCATATTCTGGAGGGCTTGACACATCAGTTATCATCCATTGGCTCAAAGAACATTACGGAAGTGAAATTATTGCAGTAACAGCAAATGTCGGACAGGAAGATGAACTGATCGGATTAGAAGAAAAGGCACTTAAAACCGGGGCATCCAAATTCTATCTGGCAGAAATCGAAGAGTCTTTTGTCTATGATTCAATTTTCCCGACGCTGAAAGCAGGAGCGGTTTACGAGAATAAATACCTTCTAGGAACAGCAACGGCACGTCCGATCATTTCGAAAGCACTAGTAGAAATAGCCAAGCAGGAAGGGGCCGATGCAATCTGTCACGGATGTACGGGGAAAGGGAATGACCAGGTCCGTTTTGAAATGGGCATTAAGGCACTGGCTCCTGAACTGGACATCATCGCACCTTGGAGAAGCTGGGACATTACTTCACGTGAAGAAGCTATTGACTACGCGGAAAAACATCAGATTCCTTTAAAAATATCCAGAGAAACCAATTACTCCAAAGATAAGAACCTCTGGCATTTATCGCACGAAGGATTGGATCTTGAAAATCCAATGAATGAGCCGAAATACGACGACATCCTGGAAATGAGTGTCTCGCCGGAACAGGCACCGGATGAAGCGGGTTATGTCAGTATTACCTTTGAAGAAGGGATTCCAGTTGCTGTCGATGGACAAGAAATGGACGGTGTCAGCCTGATCAAGACACTTAATGCCATCGGCGGCGAGCATGCAATAGGTATCCTGGACATGATCGAGAACAGACTGGTCGGTATGAAGAGCAGAGGGGTCTACGAAACACCAGGTGGAACACTCCTGTACTTTGCCCATGAGCAGCTGGAAATGATTACTCTGGATAAAGAAACACTGCAGCACAAGCAGGAGATAGCTCAGACATATGCCAAGCTGATCTACAATGGCCAGTACTTCACTCCACTGAAACAGGCTCTCGATGCATTTGTTGATGAAACACAGAAGACAGTCACGGGAACAGTGAAACTGAAAGTCTATAAAGGAAACATGATCGTTTCAAGCGTGGAATCTCCATACAGTCTGTATTCCGAAGCTTTTGCTACATTTGACGAAGACGATGTCTACAATCAAGGTGATGCTGAAGGATTCATCAACTTGTACGGTTTATCCAGTGTGATTCAGGCTGAAATGAAACAGAAAATGACTTATGGGAAAGCGGCAAATGAAACGGCAGCTCCGATTCAGTCAGGAAGCCATTTATGAGTATGATCCAAGTTGGAGTCTTAGGAGCGAGCGGGTATGTCGGATCGGAACTGATTGGGATACTGATGAAACATGAGGGTGTAGACATATCAGGTATCTCATCTGAAAACAATCAGGGTGCAGCGTTCTCGTCGCTTTATCCGTCCTTTAAAGGCCAGTATGATGCTCAGTTTGAATCAAATCAGGAAGTGATCAGTAAGTCAGACGTGGTATTCATCTGCCTCCCTCATGGAAAAAGTGAAGGCATGGTGAAACAGTGCATGGATGAAGGAAAAAAAGTCATTGATGCCGGGGCTGATTTTAGACTGAATGATTTGAAACTATATGAAGACTGGTATGAGACAGCGATCAGCTACCCTGACCTTCATGATCAGGCGGTTTATGGTCTGCCTGAAATGAACAAGGAGGCCATCAGTAAAACGTCGCTGGTAGCTAATCCAGGATGTTACCCGACGAGTATCCTGCTGGGACTTTATCCAGCCGTGTCGGAGCATCTGATTGATACGGAGACGCTGATCATCGATGCCAAGTCCGGTGTGACGGGAGCAGGAAAAAACTTGTCGGCTGTCACACATTTCGCCAACAAGAACGAAGGATTTAAAGCTTACAAGGCAGGGACACATCGGCACACGCCTGAGATTGAAGAGAAGTTAAGTCTGATGGGTGCGGATAATGTAAAAGTATCGTTTGTTCCGCATCTGCTTCCGGTCAACCGCGGCATACTATCTACAATGTATGCGGATCTCGAAAATCAAACAGCTCCAGAGATTATCCATGAGCTATATAAGGATTGGTATGCAGATGACCCCTTCATCACGGTTCTTGACTATGGCGACTTGCCGGATATAAGTCATGTCACGCATTCCAATCAGTGCCATATTGGACTGACAGTCGATGAACGGACGAAACGTCTCATCATTGTCAGCGTCATCGACAATATGCAAAAAGGTGCAGCCGGACAAGCTGTACAGAATATGAACATTATGATGGGATTTAATGAAACCGAAGGACTTGCGATGGCAGCCCCGTCGTTTTGAGGTGATGATAATGAAAACGAGTATAAAAGAAAAACAAGGTAATAAATTGAAAAAGATCAGTGGGAATATTTGTGCCGCCAAAGGCTTCTCTGCTTCGGGTATTCATGCCGGTTTCAAGAAAAAGAGAAAGGATCTGGCACTGATCTATAGTCAGACACCGGCAGCGACAGCAAGTGTCTATACACAGAACAAGGTAAAAGGAGCTCCGCTTGAAATCACTAAACTGCACAGCATGAACGGGTTTGCTCAAGCTCTTATATGTAACAGCGGGAATGCCAACACATGCAACGCGAATGGCCTGGAGATTGCCAGCCAGACCTGTGCACTTGTAGCTGAGGCACTCAATATTTCTGAAACAGATGTCCTGGTGGCTTCAACTGGTGTCATAGGACAGCCGTTGTCGATTGACCCTTTTGTTTCAGGCATGTCAGATCTAGTCGATCAACTGCAGGATGATACTGGGAATGATGCGGCTGAAGCTATTTTGACAACAGATACTGGAATCAAGGAGAGTACAGTTGCTTTTATACTGGATGGCCAGACGGTTCACTTAGGAGGCATTTCTAAAGGAAGCGGCATGATTCATCCCAATATGGCGACTATGCTGGGATTTATAACAACTGACGCAGCGATAGCACCCGATTATTTAAACCAGGTGCTGAAAGACGTCGTATCAGACACCTTCAATATGATCAGTGTGGACGGCGATACCTCCACCAACGATATGGTCACCGTACTGGCAAACGGCCAGGCAGGGAATAAGCCGATCGATTCAGATACAGACCCAGACTATCATGTATTCAAAGAAGCACTGCACACCGTCTGTAAAGACTTGGCGATAGCCATTGCAGATGACGGAGAAGGGGCAGGGACCTTGATTACGTGTAACG
>NZ_BAAADA010000108.1:0-13468 GCF_039522005.1 Alkalibacterium indicireducens | reverse complement strand
CAAAGCTGCAGTTTACGGAAGAGATGCCAATGTCGGTCGACTACTCTGTGCACTGGGTTACAGCGGGGCTGAACTGGCATATGAACAGATCGATATCTACCTCCGTGACGAGTTCTATAAAAGTGTCTGTGTCTGCGAAGAAGGAGCGATCCTGCCATTTGACGAAGATAAAGCCTACGACATTTTAGGCACTGAAAAACTGTTTATCGATATCTTTTTATATGAAGGAAAAAGCAAAGCGACGGCCTGGGGATGCGACCTGACTCACGACTATGTCACCATCAACAGTGCTTACAGATCCTGATTGCATAAGAAGGTAAGTAGAAAAAGAGGACAGTCAGCAAATAAAAATAGAGGGAGTACCTATGAATTCATTTGAAATGGCGGAGGTTCTGACAAATGCCCTGCCTCATATTCAGCGATATGACAAGAAAATGGTCGTCATCAAGTACGGCGGTTCAGCAATGATGGACGAGTCACTGAAAAAGAGCGTTCTGAGTGATGCCATGCTTCTGGCAAAAGTCGGAATGAACGTAGTCATTGTGCATGGAGGCGGACCTGACATCAATTACTGGCTGGATAAGGCTGATGTGACCAGTACCTTCGTCAATGGGCTGAGACAGACGAATCTGGAAACGATGGAAATCGTACAGATGGTTCTAGCCGGCAAAATCAATAAAGATCTTACCCGCATGATACAGTCATTAGGCGGCAAAGCGATGGGCATAAGCGGAGTAGACGGCGGCTTAGTCCAGGCGACCTTAAAAAATCCTGAGGACCTGGGAGCTGTTGGAGAAATCAGCCAAGTCAATACAGAAGTCATTGAAGATCTGGTCAGCGTAGGGTACATTCCAGTTATATCCTGTATAGGCATGGATGAAGATGGCAACAGCTGCAATATCAATGCAGATGAAATGGCAGGCGGGATTGCCAAAGCACTCAAGGCGGACAACTTTGTTCTCATGTCAGATGTGCCCGGCGTACTGGAAGATACATCTGATCCGTCGACCCTAATTCAACAAATAGAAATCAGCACTGTAGAACATTTATATCAGAATAACGTGATTAGCGGGGGGATGATACCGAAAGTCAGCTGCTGTAAGGATGCGGTTGAAAACCAAGTCAAGCAGGCAGTTATACTGGATGGTCGAATCCCGCATGCACTGATTATTGAATTTCTGACAGACAGCGGCATCGGGACCTTGTTCTACAAAGAAGAAAAAGAAGCTGAAAGGAGCCTGACATGAACACGATCGAGATGACGAATGACTATATCACGCCAACCTACAACCGTCTGGATGTGGTCATTCAGAAAGCAGAAGGCTGTACACTGACTGATGAAGATGGAAAAACCTATCTGGACTTCACAGCCGGGATAGGTGTCAACTCGCTTGGCTATAATCATAAGAAATGGGTCGAAGCCACTCAGAATCAGCTGAGTCAGCTCCAGCATGTGTCAAACTTGTACTATACAAAGCCTGCCGCCGAACTTGCAGGGAAACTGTGCCAAAAGACGGGCATGCAGCATGTGCTTTTCGTCAATTCTGGTGCGGAATCAAATGAAGTGGCCATTAAAACAGCCAGAAAATACGGACATGAGACCCATAAGGATAAACATAAGATACTTACGCTGAAAAATTCTTTTCATGGACGGACAGTGACGACCCTGTCGGCCACTGGTCAGGATATTTTCCATAAATATTTTGACCCGTTCACCGAAGGCTTTGATTTCATTGACGCCGATGAGCCTAAACAGCTTCTTGACAAAGCAGACGATACTGTCTGTGCCATCATGATCGAAGCAATTCAGGGAGAAGGAGGCGTCGTTCCTCTTGACACGGAATTTACTGAAGCAGTGTCCAAAGTCTGCCAGGAAAAAGATATCCTGCTCATCATCGACGAGGTTCAGACGGGGATCGGCAGAATAGGTACCTTATTTGCCTACGAACAGCTGGGGCTAAAACCGGATATCGTAACCAGTGCAAAAGGTCTGGGGAATGGCCTGCCGATCGGCGCAGTATTGTTTGGAGAAAAAGTAGCAGACACACTGAAAGCTGGAGACCATGGATCGACATTTGGCGGTAATCCGGTCGCAACAGCCGGTGCAAACATAGTTATAGATACCCTCACTGAGGAGTTTCTGGATCAGGTTAAGGAAAAAGGGGAGTATCTCAAAGCGCAGCTTGAAGCCATTGACGAAGTGGCTGCTGTTTCAGGACTTGGGCTGATGCTTGGAATCAGTCTGAAAAGTCAATCAGTCAAGGATGTCATGCTGAAAGCTAAAGAGGAAGGCATCATGTGTCTGACCGCTAAGGATAAGCTTCGTCTTCTGCCGCCACTGATTGTGACCAGATCTGAAATTGATGAAGCCGTCGCCTGTTTAAAGCATATACTCACGGTTAAAGAAAAGGAGACCATCACATGAATCATTTACTGAAATTATCGGATCTGTCAAAAGATGAGCTGCTTGCGATTCTTGAGACGGGCCACGACTTGAAGAAAAAACTGAAAGCTGGGGAAGAGACCCCCTATTTAAAAGGAAAGACCTTAGGAATGATTTTTCAGAAAGCATCGACGCGTACGCGTGTATCTTTCGAAGTAGGGATGAGTCAACTGGGCGGCAAGCCATTGTATTTGAGTGCACAGGATCTTCAGATGGGAAGAGGAGAATCGATTGAAGATACAGCAAAAGTCCTCTCACGTTACCTTGATGCAATCATGATTCGTACCTATGACCAAAGCGATGTCGAAGCACTGGCAGAGCACGGTTCCATTCCCATTATAAACGGCCTGACGGATCTGTATCATCCGTGTCAGATTCTGGCTGATTTAATGACTGTTCAGGAGTTCAAGGGAGAGCTTGAAGGACTCAAATTCGCCTTTGTCGGAGACGGGAACAATATGGCCAACTCACTGATCGTAGGGGCGCTGCTTGCCGGTGCATCAGTTTCTGTTGCCTCTCCTCTAGGTTACCAGCCTGATCAGCATATACTTGATACCTACAGAGATCATCCAGGATTTCTACTGACTGAGAATCCATATGAAGCAGTCAAGGATGCAGATGTCGTCTTTACTGACGTCTGGGCCAGCATGGGAGATGAAGAAGAAGCCGAACAGAGAAAGCAGATATTTCAAGATCTCTACCAGCTCAATTCAGATTTGTTGTCTGTAGCGAAGTCGGATGTCATGGTGCAGCACTGTCTGCCTGCTCATAAAGAGGAAGAAATTACGACTGAAGTTTTCAACGAACATGCCGCAGAAATTTTTGAAGAGGCAGAGAACAGACTACACGTACAAAAAGCCGTTCTCCTTCATCTAATGGGGGTTGCATCTTATGTCAGCTGATCAGAATAAAATCTGGCAGGGACGTTTCAGTGGTCAAAGTGCCGAGGAAGTGGATGTATTCAATTCATCAATCAGTTTTGACTATGTTCTTTATGAAGAAGACATTAAAGGCAGTATGGCTCATGCAAATATGCTGGGTAAACAGAACATCATTTCCGAAGAGGATGTATCAAGCATTCTGGAGGGACTGGAAGGTATTCTGATGGATATAAACAACGGCGCCCTTCAGTTCGACCCGAAAGCAGAAGATATTCATATGTTTATCGAAGCGGAACTCACCAGTCGGATAGGGGACGCAGGTAAGAAGCTCCATACGGGACGAAGCCGGAATGACCAGGTCGCACTGGATCTGAGGCTATATGTCAAAAAGCAGGCAGCTGAGATCACTGACCAGCTAGAGGCTTTCGAATCGGTGCTCATCAATCAGGCAGAGAAGCATACTGAAACGATCATGCCGGGGTATACCCATCTTCAGATTGCACAGCCCGTCACCTTTGCCCATCATCTACTGGCCTATGCACAGATGATACTGAGAGACATCAAGCGACTTAAGGAAGTGGCAGATCATACGGATAGCATGCCACTGGGTAATGGCGCACTGGCCGGAACCACCTATCCCCTCGACAGGCAGTTTGTTGCGGATCAACTTGGGTTCAAGACGGTTACCGCCAACAGTCTGGATGGTGTTTCCGACAGGGATTTCGTTCTAGATATGGCTTACGCTTTGAGCATGGTCATGATGCACCTGTCCAGACTCTCAGAAGAAATTATTTTATGGTGCTCTCAGGAATTTAAATTTGTTGAACTGAATGATGCTTTTGCAACAGGGTCATCCATTATGCCTCAGAAGAAAAACCCTGATGTAGCTGAACTGGTCCGCGGGAAAACGGGACGCGCCTACGGAAATCTTCAGACCCTTCTGACCATGATGAAAGGTATTCCACTCGCCTATAATAAGGATATGCAGGAGGACAAAGAAGCTTTGTTCGACAGCATCAGTACAGTGAAGCTAGCCTTGTCAGCCATGATTCCAATGATGGAGACAATGAGTGTCAATGTCGACCGCATGCGTGACGCGGCGTCTAAAGGCTTCATCAATGCGACAGATTGTGCGGATTACCTGACTAAAAAAGGACTGCCCTTCAGAGAAGCATACGGAGTGATCGGTGGGCTCGTGAAGTATTGTATCGAGGAAGACCTCACGCTGGAAGAGCTGCCTCTCGAGACCTATCAATCCTTTCATAAACTATTCGAGCAGGATATTTACTCTGTCATCGACTTGTCTACCTGTGTGAATAAACGGGACATTGAAGGCGGACCGGCTCCGTCAGCAGTGAAAAAACAGCTCGCCGTGCTGAAAGAGCAGCTGGAAATTGTAGATTAGAAATGTGTAAAGCGGTGTGACTGTAGTTCAGAGTGAAAGGATGCGCTGAACTGCATTATCGAAGCAATAGACTCTACTTCAGCATGAAAAATTCCGGCTGAACTTTACTGAGTATAAAAAGAATGCAGTTCAGGACCCGATTAAGGTTCTGAACTGCATTTTACCGTGCCGACAGTGTACTTCAGCGGCTGCAGACTGCCTAAACTAAAGCCTGAGCGACCTGATTTCTCAAATTAGTCCGCTGCCTTCATACTCAAAGCGGTCTGGGCCGCATGCATACCGGCCAGTCTACCTGTAATAAAGGCACCAGTGATATTGTATCCGCCAGTGTAGCCGTTGTAGTCCAGTATTTCACCGGTGAAATACAGATTCTGCATCAGCTTGCTCTCCAGAGTCTTAGGATTCACTTCTTTCGTGTGAACACCGCCACCTGTAACAAATGCTTTTTCAATCGGAAGAGAGCCATGAACATTGAAACGGAAATCCTTCAAGAAGGTAATAAGGGCGTCGACTTCTTTAGGCGTCAACGTCTTGAAGGCACGTTCACTGTCGATCCCGGCCTGTTCCAGTCCAAACAAGATGTAGCGCTCAGGTCCGAACTGCTTCATAGTATTCTTCATGCTCTTTTCGCCTTCTTTTTTCATCAGGCGTTCAATGGTCTGCTTAAGCGATCCTGGTGTCTCATCCGGCAGACTGTCCAGACTCATGACAGCATGATCAGTCTTATCACGCTTCATCGTCTGCAGAACAAACATCGAACAGCGCAGAACAGCTGGTCCGGAGATGCCGAAGTGAGTGAAGATCATATCCATTCGGTGGGAGATAGCCTGTTTTCCTTTTTTATTGATGACTTTTAAGTCTACATCTCTTAGAGAAATTCCCTGAAGTGTTCGGTCCTGAATGAACGGTTCTTCAGACGTGATCGGCACTTCGGTCGGATACAGTTCCTTGATCGTGTGTCCGGCTTTTTTCGCCCACTTGTACCCGTCACCAGTTGACCCGGTTTTAGGCATGGCGCGTCCGCCAGTCGACAGAATAACCGAATGGGCATAAAGGACACGTCCATCCATAAGTTTTACTCCATTGACAGCACCGTCTCTATAGAGCACCGTTTCAACAGGTGCATTGGTATGCACGTCAACTTTTGATTCTTCCATAATCTGAGTCAGGGCATTGACGATCGTCCGGGACTTGTCCGTGATCGGAAACATTCGTCCGTGGTCTTCTTCCTTCAGCTTGATTCCACGAGACTGGAAAAAATCCATAATATCGTAGTTGTCATACTGATAAAACGCACTGTAAAGAAAGCGTCCGTTCCCAGGTATATGAGTAATGATTTCTTCTTTATCTCTATTGTTAGTGACGTTACAGCGGCCATTTCCAGTTACCAGAAGCTTACGGCCGACGAACTTGTTCTTTTCGACCAGTCCGACAGTCGCTCCATGTTCCGCGGCTGAAATGGCAGCCATCATGCCGCTCGTGCCGCCACCGACGACTAGTACATCATAATGAGTCATTTGTGTTCCTCTTTTCTCTAAAAACCTGCATCCTTGACACTTTACCATAATAATGACGGCCTAGCCACAGGATTACGCATTCCTCACATTTTTGTCAGAATTCGCTTGTATGTAATGGATTACACGCTTTAAACTGAAAAAGTAAACAGTTAGAAAACAGACAACAGGAGGAATAAATATGGGATTTAGAAAAGACTTTTTATGGGGCGGCGCTACTGCAGCCAACCAGCTTGAAGGGGGATACGATCAAGGTGGACGAGGACTGGCTAACGTCGATGTCGTCCCAATCGGAGAAGACCGTCCGGCTATCATTACAGGCCAGATGAAGCATTTCGATTTCGATGAGGACCATTTCTATCCGGCTAAAGAAGCCATCGATCATTACAATCGTTTCAGAGAAGATATCGCATTGTTCGGAGAAATGGGATTCAAGACTTACCGCCTGTCTATTGCCTGGACACGTATTTTTCCTAAAGGCGATGAAAAAGAGCCTAACGAAGAAGGTCTGAAATTCTACGAAGATTTATTTAAAGAATGCCACAAGCATGGCATCGAACCTTTAGTAACGATTACTCACTTCGACTGCCCGATGCATTTAATTAAAGAGTATGGCGGATGGCGCAACCGTAAAATGGTTGATTTCTACGAAAACCTTACACGCACGCTGTTCACGCGATATAAAGGTCTAGTTAAATACTGGCTAACATTCAATGAAATCAACATGATTCTGCATGCACCATTCATGGGTGCCGGACTGGCATTTGAAGAAGGCGAAAATCAGAAGCAGGTGAAATACCAGGCTGCACACCATGAACTGGTTGCGAGTGCACTGGCAACTAAGATTGCTCATGAAGTGGATCCGGAAAATCAGGTCGGATGTATGCTGGCCGCAGGAAAATATTATCCTAATACGCCTCATCCAAGAGACGTTCGTGCCGCTCAGGAAGCCGATCATGAGAACTACTTCTTCATCGATGTTCAGTCGCGTGGAGAGTACCCTGCATACGCACTGAAAGAACTGGAACGTGAAGGCATCGAGATCGAAATGACTGAAGAGGACAAGGCTCTTCTTAAAGAGCATACTGTTGACTTCATTTCATTCTCTTACTATTCATCCCGCGTTGCATCAGGCGATCCAAAGGTAAACGAGAAAACGGCTGGAAATATCTTTGCTTCAGTTAAGAACCCCTATCTTGAAGCCAGCGAATGGGGATGGCAGATCGACCCACTTGGGCTGCGCATAACAATGAACGATATTTACGACCGTTATCAGAAGCCATTATTCATCGTTGAAAATGGACTGGGAGCCATCGACGAGCCGGACGAAAATGGCTACGTGGCAGATGACTACCGCATCGACTATCTTGCAGCGCATATCGACGCAATGAAAGATGCCGTTGAACTCGACGGAGTAGACTTGATGGGCTATACCTCATGGGGCTGTATCGATCTGGTCAGTGCCGGAACAGGTGAGATGAAAAAACGTTACGGCTTCATCTATGTTGACCGTGATAACGAAGGAAACGGAACGCTTGAACGCAAACCTAAGAAATCCTTCAACTGGTACAAAAAAGTCATCGCATCAAATGGCGAAGACTTGAGTAATGACTAAGTAATGATATTTTGACAAAAAGAACCCTTCGATTTTTTGAAGGGTTCTTTTTGTCTATCGCCTTAAAGACCGGCTATAATAAGGTTGTAGTAATACTAGTAAAGAATTATAGGAGACTAAATCATGACTTTGATTAGAGAACTGACTCATGAGTATTTTGAAAACGCTTGTCAGTTAAATGTTTACGCTTTCATTATATCCATTATGCTACTGAAGAGAATTTCGAAAAATGGAAAGAAGGCAGAACAGGGTTTTCAATCGTGGATGCGGCTATGCGTCAGCTCAAGCATAAAGGGTGGATGCATAATCGACTGAGAATGATTACAGCCTCATTTCTGACAAAAGACTTGCTGATTGACTGGCGATGGGGAGAGAAATACTTTCAGACCCGTCTGGTAGATTATGATCCCTGCAGTAATATCGGAGGCTGGCAGTGGGCTGCATCAACCGGAACAGACGGTGTGCCCTACTTCAGGATTTTTAATCCGACAACTCAGTCCGAACGCTTTGATAAGAAGGGAGATTTTATCCGACTGTATGTCCCGGAACTGAAAGCCATCGACACTAAAAAAATACACGAACCTTCAACACTTACAAAAGAAGAACAGGTAGAATTTGGAGTCATTATTGGTGAAGATTACCCTGAGCCGATCGTTAACCATAAGCGAAGTAGAGAACTGGCTATTCAGGCCTATGAAGAAAGCAAGAAGAAGGTCCAGGGTGAACAGGATTAAATAATAAATAATAAATGAAAAAAAGACAGCTCCCTTAAAAGAAGAGCTGTCTTTTACATGACGTGAAAACCTTGTATTTATTTTAAAGTGTGATTAGGACAAAAAAGCCGATCAGGTTATTGATAAAGTGGAAGAAAATAGCGGCTTCGACTGACCGGGTCCGTTTAGCTGCATAGCCGAACAGCAGGCCCATGCCGACATAAGTATATACAGCCACTATTGATGTGGGAACATGGACAAGTCCGAACAATACAGACGTAATGATCAGAGTCAACCAGCTGACGTCATTGTGTTCTTTGCGGAAAAAGATAATTCCTCGGAAGAGCCATTCCTCAACAAGTGGAGCGGCGATCACTATAGTTATGAACAGCATCCATGTCGGTGTGTCTGTTGCCATCGCTTCAATCGCTTCCTGATTGATAAGTTGACCGTCTCCAACAATGTACTCGAGAACAGATCCACCAATATTGAACAATACATATCCAACTGGTATATACCAGGCAAGAAACTTCCAGTCTTCACCAGTTAGACCAGGAAGGATTGTCCATTCGCTTCGGGACAGGCGTTTCCTGTTCATCAGTGGGATTTTCTTCGCATAAATAATGATGACCGACAGGACGAGACCTCCTGCAAAAGCAATGAAGGTCATGACCCCTTCCAGCTGCACGAATGACTGAAGCAGGGCCTCCTGTGACAGATGAGCGTTCATTAAACCGAAAACAAGACTGAACAAAATGGAGATAATGAAAGGGAAAATAATAGGTGAGACCAGCCACATCAGAATCTGATCGCTGATTTTCGTTCTTCTTAATGGAAATCCTTGTAAAAATCTCAATAGTAGTCCTCCTAAGTATGATATGTGTTTCAGTATAACAGACAGCCGGCATTAATTGGGAATCATCTGAATTTATATCGACTCACATTTTTATAGACTAGGAAACAGCATGCTGAATAGTCAAGCACAAGAAAAATAAAAAGAAAAGCGTTTTCTATTGACAAAAAAAAAAGAGATGTTAAACTAAATGTGTAATCGGTTACAGATTGAGGGTGAGAAAAATGGTAACGATCAAACAAGTAGCAGAATATGCAGGCGTCTCCGTTGCAACAGTCTCCAGGACTTTAAATGACAGCGGATACGTAGGTAAAGAATCCAGAAAAAAGTGGAAGAAGCGATCAAAGTATTGGGGTACTATCCTAATGAGGTGGCGCGTTCACTTTATCAGAAAAGCTCCAAGATGATCGGTCTGCTATTGCCCGACATCTCTAACCCGTACTTTCCACTGCTGGCAAAAGGGGTAGAAGACTATGCACAGCAGAATGGCTATATAGTCATATTAGGAAATGTGGAAGACAACGCAGATAAAGAAGACATGTATGTCAAATTCTTCTCTCAATATAATATCAGTGGCGTACTGTCCGCTGCATCAGGAAAAAGAAAGAACAACGACCGTGTCCCATATGTCCTTCTTGACAGAGCATTGGAGGAAGAAAACTACTCCATTTCAACGGATGATCGACTTGGCGGGAAGCTGGCAGGTCAAGCTGTCCTCGAATCAAGAGGGAAAAATATCATCGTCATGGCTGGCCCAAGACATGTTTCAGGAGCTAACGACCGTCTGTCCGGTGCATTGTCAGTTCTAAACGCTGCAGGGGCGAGTTACAGAGTATTTGAAACAGAAACCTTTCAAGTGGACAAGGCAGAAGAAACAGCGCAGAAGCTCTTTAATACATTCAAGTCTTTCGACAGTGTCATTGCGAGTAATGATGTGTTTGCTCTGGCAGTAATGAAAGAAGCGATCAAACGGAAACACAGGATACCAGAAGATATTCAGATAATCGGCTATGATGACATGCTTTTCAGCAGACTGATGTATCCAGGGCTGACCACCATAGCTCAGCCTGCATATGAAGTTGGCTTTAAAGGAGCCAAGATGCTCGTCGATCTGATTGAGAAGAAAGTAATCATCGATAAGATAGTGAAATTGCAGCCTGAGCTGATCAGAAGAGATTCATTAAGATAGAAGGAGATAGATCGTATGGCACAGATAACAGTAATAGGTAGTATATCAACTGATTTTGTAGTAGAAACAAAAAAACTCCCGATGATGGGAGAGACAGTAGAGGGAGAAGTATTCAGAACCAGCTTTGGCGGGAAAGGCGCCAACCAGGCCGTTGCAAGTGCCCGTTTAGGGGCTGAAACGACTATGCTTGGAGCAGTTGGCACAGACCCATTTGGAAACGAATTACTTAAGAACCTTGAAAAAAATGGAATAAATGTAAACGATGTGGAACGGGTTACACATTCCTCGGGGTCAGCGTTTATCACGCTTGTTGATGGCGATAATTCAATCATATATGTTCCAGGTGCAAACGGGGCCTATATGCCAGAGATGCTCGACCGAGTCATTGAAGAAGAAAAAGTCTTCCAGAATAGTGATCTGGTACTGGTTCAAAACGAAACGCCAGTCGATACCGTCGAACATCTGATCAGACGATGCAACGAGATAGGAATTCCTTTGCTTTTTAATCCTGCTCCGGCCCGGGAATTACATTCGTCACTTATTGACCAGGTCACGTTCCTGACTCCTAACGAAACCGAATGTTCAGTCCTCTTTCCGGGAGAAGATATTGAAACTGTGCTCGCAAAGTATCCGAATAAACTGATTGTTACCTTGGGTAGCAGAGGAGCGGTTTATCATGACGGACAGGAGATTCAACGCATTCCATCGATAAAAGTAGAACAGGTTGTAGATACCACAGGAGCAGGGGATACTTTTAATGGTGCATTTGCCTTTGCATATGCATCCGGCCTGAATCTTCATGACAGCATCCGATTCGGCAATATAGCAGCTGGTCTGTCGATTCAAAAAGCGGGCGCTCAGACAGGAGCACCAACATTAGAACAGGTGAAGGAGCATAAGGATTTTGAAAAAGAATGGGATTTTAAATAGCGAAATCAGTAAAGTGCTGGCCGATTTAGGACACACGGATGAACTAATCATTGCGGACTGCGGCCTGCCGATACCTTATGGGGTCAAAAAAATCGATCTAGCATTAACGATGGGAACACCCGGATTTATGGATGTGATGGATGCAGTCGTAGACGATATGAAAGTTGAACACATTATACTTGCTGAAGAAATCAAGGAAAAGAATCAGGCGGTCCACGAGCAAATCATAAGTAGGATGAAGCAGGAAGGAACGGAGTCTTCTTATCTGACACACGAAGCGTTTAAGAAGCGGTCAGCCCAGGCAAAAGCGATTATCAGGACAGGAGAAATCACCCCTTACGCAAACGTGATTTTACAGGCAGGCGTACTTTTTTAGGAGGGAATTATCGTGCAAGTAGAAATGAAAGGGATTACAAAAGCTTTCGGTGAAAACAAGGTGCTTAAAGGGGTAGACTTCAGCCTTCACTCCGGAGAGGTTCATGCCTTGATGGGAGAAAATGGTGCAGGTAAATCAACGCTCATGAACATTCTGACAGGTCTGCACAAAAAAGATAGTGGAGAAGTGCTTATAAATAATGAAGAAAGAGTTTACGCCAACCCGAAAGAAGCGGAGGAAAATGGGGTGAGTTTTATCCACCAGGAAATGATCACCTGGCCGGACATGACAGTACTTGAAAATATGTTTATGGGGAAAGAAATTAGAAATAAACTAGGTTGGGTTCAGAGAAGAGAAATGGAGAAGAAAGCTGAATCAGTTTTCAGTGAACTAGGTATCGATATTTCTTTTGACCGAACGATGAAAACCCTAAGTGTCGGACAGCAGCAACTGATAGAAATCGCTAAGACGCTTTTGAACGATGCAGAAGTGATCATCATGGACGAACCAACAGCCGCACTGACTGACAGAGAGATCCGTACGCTGTTCAAAATCATCAGACAGCTTCAGAAGAAGGGCGTGGCTCTAGTCTACATCTCGCACCGTATGGAGGAGATTTTTGAAATAAGTGATCGAGTAACGGTCATGAGAGACGGGGTATCTATTAGTACGAAAGCAACAAAGGACACCAGCTATGACGAAATCGTCAGACACATGGTTGGTCGGGATCTGGAAGACTATTACCCTGAAATGGATAATAGTCAAGGAGAAGCGGTACTTGAAGTGCGCAACTTAACTCACCACCCAGATTACGAGGACATCTCCTTTACCTTACATTCGGGAGAAATACTTGGCTTTTCCGGACTGATGGGTGCCGGACGGACAGAAATAATGAGAGGGATTTTTGGAATAGACAAAATTGACAGCGGAGATATTTATCTTGATGGTGAGAAAATCGATATCAGGACACCAAATGATGCAGTTAAGAGAGGCATGGGCTTCCTGACAGAAGACAGGAAGTCTGAGGGGCTGATCCTTGATTTCTCAGTTAGAGATAATGTCAGTATGACTGCCTTCGAGGAATTCTCGAAAGGAGGCTGGATCAATAAAAAGGAAGAAGAAGAGTTTGTCGACCTACTGATTAAGAGATTGACCGTCAAAACTGCTCATATGGAACTGCCGGTCGGCGCCCTTTCCGGAGGGAATCAGCAGAAAGTAGTTCTGGCTAAATGGATCGGAGCCGGTTCACGTGTACTGATACTTGATGAACCGACTAGAGGCGTAGACGTCGGAGCCAAACGTGAAATCTATAACTTAATGAAAGAACTGGCGGAACGCGGTGTCGGAATTATTATGGTTTCAAGCGATCTGCCGGAAGTAATCGGCGTCAGCAATCGCGTACTCGTCATCCACGAAGGAACTATTTCAGGAGAATTGAAGCGTGAGGAATTATCCGAAGAACGCATCATGACTCTGGCGGTAACTCCCAATAATCTATGAAAAATTATGTTTCCCAAATTTCTCGTTGCTCGTATGATGATTTCTGTCG
>NZ_BAAADA010000107.1:0-16211 GCF_039522005.1 Alkalibacterium indicireducens | reverse complement strand
TGATTAATCTAAATAATCCTTATAATGTAAAGGATAGAACGGAGTTCTTAGGGGTGCGAAACTTGAGTTATAAAGCTGTTTAATCCAGACAAGGATTGGATTATATTACCTTCATCGACAGAAATCATCATACGAGCAACGAGAAATTTGGGAAACATAATTTTTCATAGATTATTGGGAGTTACCTTTTCAGACTGCAAAACCCAGTAGCCTTTATCGAGGCCAATACGGGTGACATTTCCGTAAGTTTCTTCCATGACTTTCTTCGCGCTCGGTGCGCCCTGCTTCTTCTGAATAACGATGATCAGTACCCCGTTGTCCGCTAGATGTTTCTTGGCATCCGTGATGATCTGATGCACCGTCTGTTTTCCCGCACGAATCGGCGGATTGGAAATGACAGCGCCATAGGTCTGTTTCTCGACTTGCTCATATATGGAAGAAAGAAAAATAGAGACATTGGAAACCCCGTTCAGTTCGGCATTCTTCTTAGCCAGCTCGAGGGCCCGTTCGTTTACGTCGATCATATCGATGTGAAGAGACGGATTCGCCTTGGCTAAAGACAGCCCGACAGGCCCGTACCCACATCCGACATCCAGGACCTCCCCCGTGGAAAATGCCCGCTCGTCAATTGCTTCGATCATAACCTTAGACCCGAAGTCCACACGGTCTCTCGAAAAGACTCCAGCATCTGTCGTGAAGGTCATCTGCTGTCCCTTAAGTCTGGCTTCAATTTTCTTTTCGTTTTTATCAGCACTCGGCTTCGATGTAAAATAATGATCAGTCATCTGATACTCCTCTTTTGCTTTGTAGTCAGTGTGCTTTAAGTATACTATTCAACCGGCCGGACTACAATCCTTGTTCATTTTAGACTAGTTTTCTCCCTCTGACTGATATAGGTAAACTTTAATAATATTGATTATTGCTATACTTCATCTAGAAGGCAGCCTACTTACAGTTTAGCTCCCTGTTAAACCTTGGAACTCCAGCGACAAGGTTTCTAGTTACAGATTAGTCTGAAACGCGATCGCGTTTCTTCTACTAGAGTCTGTCTAACGGAAGAACTGGATTGATTATTGATCCGAACTGTCGCTAGATGTCTTCTAACAGCACCTTTAGAGAATTTTAAAAGCTGAACTTCCGCTAGAAGCGTTTTAACGACATAATCGACTAATGAAAGCTAACGAACTACAATTATAGACGGAATAGAGCGCGTCACCATCAAGAGTCAGTCGTTTCATCGATACAGAACTGCTCAAAAAAAAGAAAACAGAGGCGCCAGGCCTCTGTTCGATTTAAAAATCTGGTATCAGAATCTCATTTTCTCCATGAATTGCATCCAGTCACACTACACCATGTCAGCCGGATCGATATACTTCTCGAATTCTTCTTCTGTAAGTATCCCCAGGTCAACAGCTGCTTCTTTCAGAGTCGACTGGTCTTCGTGGGCTTTTTTGGCAATCTGACTGGCTTTATCGTAGCCGATCTTCGGGGAGAGAGCGGTCACCAGCATCAGCGACTGGTCTACCAGTTTGCTCATCTCTTCTTCCACCACTTGAATGCCCTTCAGACACTTGTTGTTAAATAAAGCGAGGCTGTCTCCCAGCAAAGTAATGCTCTGTATCATATTGTAAGCAATAACCGGCATATAAACGTTCAGCTCGAAATTTCCCTGTGAAGCTGCGACACCGATTGCCGTGTCATTCCCCAAAACCTGTACGCAGACCATTGTTAGTGCTTCTGCCTGAGTAGGATTTACTTTCCCAGGCATGATGGAGCTGCCTGCTTCATTGGCGGGAATCGTTATTTCTCCCAGCCCACTTCTTGGTCCACTGGATAGCCACCTGACATCATTCGCCATCTTCAATGCATTTGCCGCCAGGGCCTTCAGTGCGCCGTGAGCAAAGACAAAGGCATCTTTACTCGTCAGGCCGTGAAACTTATTCGGATTCTCCTTAAATTCGATGCCGGATGCCTGACTGATTCGTCGGATAGTCTTCTCTGCAAAGTCCGGATGGGTATTTAATCCGGTACCTACAGCTGTTCCACCGAGTGGCAATCGTTTCAATGGAATCAATGCGGCTTGGATCATTTCAGCATTCTGAACCATCATTTCCTTCCAGCCGCTGACTTCCTGACCGAACGTGACAGGCGTTGCATCCTGAAGGTGAGTCCGTCCGATTTTTATCGTATCTTTATACCTGGTTTCCAACTCTTCCAGTGTGTGCTCAAGCTCCCCCAGCACTGGCAGCAGATGATCAGTAAGCAGCCGGACAGATGCAATGTGCATCGATGTAGGAAAGGTATCGTTGGTACTCTGCCCTTTATTAACGTCATCATTTGGATGTATGTCCAGTCCACTTTCACCTTTTGCCAGGTGAGCTATGACCTCGTTGACATTCATATTGGTCTGTGTGCCGCTGCCTGTCTGCCAGACGGATAGAGGAAATTCACTGTCCCAGTGTCCTTTAATGAGCGCATCACAGACTGAAGCTATGGTGTCTGCTTTCTGGGGTTCGAGTAACCCCAGCTCGGCATTTGTTTCTGCCGCTTCTTTTTTGACGCGTGCATACGCACGGATCAGCTCCAGAGGCATCGTCTCGTTTCCAATAGAGAAGTTCTGCAGGCTGCGCTGAGTCTGAGGTCCCCATTTACGATCCTCGGGTATTCCGATTTGTCCAAATCCATCTTGTTCCAGTCTTTTTATCATAATGCTCCCCTTTTTAAATCACAATATCCGGAAAAGCTGTCTGCAGATAAGTGGTTCTGTCCTGAGTATCCGATCTTGTTTCCAACTGTCTGACAACCTCTTCTGCGAGAAGTTTCTTATTACGGCTGCTTGTAAACCCATGATCGAGCAGCCGCTTGATGTCATCACTTGTCAGATAGAAATTTATCTTGATACTTTCCCATCCTAATTCAGATAGCAGAACCGTGATCCTGTTTGAAAAAGTCAAGATTGTATCGAATTTCATATCTTCAAGTCTGTATAACTCGTTGATTGTCAGATAAGAGACCATCTCGTAATTGACATGCTGGCTTAACACTTCCAGAAAAAATGAAACTTTCTCGACCGAAGAATTTGTGATGATGACGACCCGCCTGTTATTCTGGCCGGCAACTCTGTTCTTTATAATGAACCGTTCAAGAATCAGACAGACCACGGACATCTGATGATCGGTCAGCTCACAGCCGTCATCTGTCGCCCACGCACTGACTGTCCGCTTTACTTGTTCATACAGTTTCGGAAAGACAGTCTTGGTATTATCCAGCTTGTCATCATAAAAATAGTAGGCCAGCTTGTTTTTGATCAAACACTTATAGAAATAGGCATACAGCTCATTATATATACTATCATACGTATAGAACTGAACCTGATTTTTTTCTTCTATAACATTGATCAGCTCTTCGGTCAGCCTCTTGAGCTGACTATTGAATGGAAAGTGTAACGGTTCCTTGTAGTTCAACGAGGCAATCAGGTAATCCAGATAATCACTGTCTTCCTGGACTGGAAGAAGATAATTCGAAGCCACTTCAGGCATATCTTCAATACTCTCTTTAATGGTATAGCCTTTTTCAATACGTATGAGACTGATCATCATATGGAGGTAGATAAATTTCTTTGATGGATAATCGACTAATCGGGCATCCGGACCAAAGAAGTCACAGAGCTTGTCTTTCACTTTGTCGTGGTAAGCCGTCAGGTAATGCTCCACCAGTTCGTAAAGGAGAGTCTGTACAGGCGTATTGGCCTGCCGAGGAACATAGTCATCATTCTTGTTCAACTCGATGACAGACAACAGATTCCTTGCAGCAATCATTCTGAGAAACCGTTCGTTCCCTTCAAAACTGACTCCTTTCCTATGCCTGTTTACTACTTCAATGCCATTTTGTTGAAGGAGAAAGCCCAGTTCTTTCCTGTCTTTCTTCTTCGTGGACAAACTGAGGTTCAACCTGGCATACAGTTCGGTCATATTGACAATGCCGTCAAGCAGCCCGAAGCACACAATCAGGCTGAGTCGCTCTTCCAGTGACGGGGAATAGTCATTCATATCTAGCCGCTGACAGAGAGCCGTAAAGTCAGCATAAGTCATATTCGTTCTGATCTCATGATGACTGATGCTGAACGTCAGGTGATCGGGAATGTATTCATTCAACGTATAAATGCTCCGCTTAAGCGTCGACTCACTTTTCGATAGTATCATGGATACCTTCAATCTTCCCATCTTCCACTTCAAGATAACCGGATTGATATCCACTCGGTGTATAGATTTTTTCTGAATAAATGAACATGCCTTCACTCCTTCCAGTTGTTCTGTTGAATGAGTCAGCAACATTTGAAAAACCGTCTGCGTCTTACAGCTATATAATAGGTTTATTTTATAGTGTATACAAGGTCATTACATTATATTATTACAGGTCATATAATGACCCATTAAACTCAAAAAAAATATAAAAACACCTGCCTTCCGTTCCTTTTCTACTAAAGGAACGGAAGGCAGGTGCACTTTCGTTTGATGGAATAATTAAATTAATAAATCGAGTCATCATATTTAGTTACACGCATATTCTCTTTAACCGTTTTTTCAGAGTCATCTTCCATCCAATCCCCATCAGAAGATAGAAGCTGCCGAGTGTATCATTCCAGTTTAAGAATACGTTCCTGGATCTGGTTTACTGACTGCTGTTCATTACACTTCCGGTTCGTACTCTGCTTCTTCTTTTGGTAAAACCAGATTTAAAATGACACCGATCATGGCACTTAATGCCGTCCCTGATAATGTGACGAAACCTGCAACGTCAAGTACCGCTCCGCCCAATCCGACTACAAGCATTGAGCTGGCAATGATCAGGTTTCGGGACTGGTTGAAGTCCACTTTATCTTCGATCATCACTTTTAATCCGTTACTTGCAATAACACCATAAAGTAAGATCGACATCCCTCCCAGTACAGCTCCAGGAATGGTTGAGATAAGGGCTGTAAATTTACCCATGAAGCTTAGCATAACAGCGATCAACGCTGCATTTCTGATAACTGATACAGATGCGATACGAGTCATTCCTATGACTCCAGTATTTTCTCCGTAGGTCGTATTAGCCGGCCCTCCGAAGAATCCTGAGACAGCCGTTGCCACTCCATCACCAATCAATGTTCGTTTCAATCCAGGATCTTTTAGGAATTCCCGGTCACATATCTTTCCAAGGACTGAATGATCCCCAATATGTTCTGCAACCGTTACTAAAACGATTGGAACCAGTGCCCATGACTCAGGTCCGAAGTAGAATGAATAACTGTTAAATGTAGTGGTTTCAAATGGCAGATACAACTGAGGTAATGCAAACCAGTTTGCTTCTATTACCGGAGTGAAATCGACTACTCCTAGCAGCACTGCGATAATATATCCACCAGCAATCCCTATCAGGAAAGGAATGATTTTAAAGAATCCTTTACCTTGAGTATTAACGAATGCGGTGATCAGAAACGTTGAGATGGCTACGAAAATGGTACGCCAGTCAGAATCCATCACGAGTCCGGCACTTGTCACTGCATTTCCTGCTAATCCAAGTCCGATGACTATGATCATGGGGCCGATAACGATTGGGGGAAGCACTTTATCCACCCATGCTGTTCCTGTATAGTTAATAATAGCTGCAATAACAACGTATAATAATCCGACCATAATGACGCCAGTCTGAGCAGCACTAACGTCGCCACCCATCTGATCTATCGCAATTTGCATTGCTGCAATATAGGCAAATGATGATCCCAGATATACCGGGACTTTTGCTTTTGTCGCGATCTGATAAATAATCGTTCCGACTCCACTCGCCAAGAGGGCAACGGATACGGGCATGTCAAGTAATATCGGTACTAAAATAGTTGCTCCAAACATTGCGAACACATGCTGAAGACTTAAAAGTAATCCTTTCAGCGGTGCAGGTCTTGCCTCCACATCTAAAATCAATGGTCTTTGTTGTATTGCCATAACTTATCGTCCCTTTCTTCTTGTTTTTGGGCATAAAAAAATGCCCTTTACATAATGCAAAAGGACCTTTAGATAAGATGGAACCCATGTGTTTCCTGAACAGCTCTCTCACCAGACCTGGCTATTGAGTGTCCTCCGGAAACGGCTGGATATATAAGTTTTTCCATCCTTTTCTACCTCTCTGGATAGAGTTAAAGGAGCTTTGCTTTAAATAGTGTACCAGTACACAAATGGAATTGCAACTCTTTTTTTCATATCTGCCATAGCCACTGTACCTTTGCTTTACTTACTAAAAATCAGTATACTAAACCTTAAGACTGATTTGAAAAGAGGAACGATACATATGACGAAACCGTCTGAATCTCTAAAGCACTGGCTCGTCCTGGCTGTAAGCTGCGGCTTGTCTGCCAGCGCGATCGGCATCAATTTAAACGTAATCGGGGTATTTTACACACCTGTATCTGAAAGCCTTAATATTTATCGCGGAACATTTGCTATGCATGCTACCCTTTCGTCTCTCGCTTTAGCTTTTATTTCTTTATACTTTGCTCCCTTACTCAACCGGTTCGGATGGAAGCCGCTGCTGATTGGTGCTGTTACCCTGGCTTCGGTATCCACCATCCTCATGGCCTTCACTCGGACGATGTGGGTGTTTTACGTTCTTGGTATCCTGCGAGGTGTTGGAGCCGGTCTGTATGCTATGGTACCCTTGTCACTTATCGTGAACAACTGGTTTGAAAAGAAAAAGGGCCTGGCCATGAGTCTGTCCTTCGGCTTCAGCGGCATCGCCGGAGCGATATTTTCCCCTGTCTTCACGTCACTGATTCAGACTATAGGCTGGGAAAACAGCTTCATCATTATGGGCCTGCTGATGTTCGTTCTGGCTCTTCCTGCCATCATCTACCGGTACTCGCTGAACCCTAGAGATGATGGCTACCTTCCTTACGGCTATGACACTGAAGAAGAGGAGCAGAAGAAAGTGATCAAGAAAGCCGACTGGAGTACCTTTTCCTTTACACAGCCTTCTTTCCTGCTTGTCCTGATTATAGGTCTTCTGCATACGTCGATTACCGGGGTGTCTCAGCACCTGCCTGGTTTTGCAGAGACAAATCTCCTGTCCTCACAAGTGGGAGGGGTCATGCTTTCAGCTGTGATGGTTGGAAACATCTCATTCAAGCTGATTATCGGGGCAGTCGGTGACGTTTTAGGTATCGTCAGATCCACTATTCTTATGATCGCCATCAACATCGTCGGTATCCTGATACTTTTATTATTCACTCATCCCGCTGCTCAGATTTTCGGGTCTTTTGTGTTCGGTTCGGTTTTCTCCGTACCGGCTGTTGCCTTGCCCCTGCTGACTACTGAATTTTTCGGAAGAGAGCTTTATATTCGGATCTTTCCGATCCTGTCCTTCGTTTCAGGGATCGGTGGAGCTTTATCCATGGCCGTGGTGGGATATGTCTTCGACTTTACCGGTTCATACGCCCCAGCCTTCTACACAGCCTTGCTTTTTCATGGACTCAACATCGCCTTCCTTCTGACCGCTCGTCAAATGACTCTCAAAGAGAGCCGTGCATCGTAGACACCCTTAGTCTACCGGTTTGAAGCTTAATTAAAACTAAAAAACCTGTGAAGAGTTGACCGGATTCATTATAATCCGTTAGCTCTTCACAGGTTTTTTACAGATCAGGAGGAACTATTTGCTCTAGCTGCCGATATTACACAGTCGATAACAATGACGACGCCCAGCAAAATCTCCAGATCACGTTCTTCATAGAGATTGATTCGTAAGCGTCTCCCCAGCACAGCCATTTCTTATTGATATCCACAACCACACGGTTCTTTTTTTAATGACATAGTCATGTGCAGTCACTGATCCTTCAATGTGCCAGTCCTGTCCGATGATCGAATGGTTATTGCGGAAAAAGGCCCATTCTTTTTTTACTGTAGCCACTTTTTCATTGTTCATGAACAGATCAAATTCTGGAAGAAAGTTCCAGAGTTTGATCTGTTCAATATATACTACCTCATTGTTGTGTTCATCATAGATGCGGAGCTTCTTGGCGAAAGCGAGAAACTCTCCCTCGACAAAATAACGATCTCTTCCGTCTTCATCCTTGACATAAAACCGGTCTTTCAGTGACATCACCTGCTGCTTAATGAAGAAACGCACGGATTCCAGCCCTCTTGTTTATGACTTATTAGCTTTATCCTTATTGTAATTGATTCGTACAGAGACATTGGCAACTAGACCGATCGATGCAGACAGAACAATCATGCTCGATCCGCCATAACTGACGAACGGAAAAGTCAGCCCAGTGATAGGCATTACCCCGATTACTCCACCGAGGTTTATGAAGGCTTGTACCATAAACATAGTTGCTATTCCTAAACATAAAAGAGATTCAAAAGTCTGCTTGGACCGTATGGCTGTCAGAAAAAGACGTGACGCCATCAAGGTGAACGTTAAAAGCAGTACGAGGATTCCAACTAGGCCAAATTCTTCCCCTATAATTGCCACAATAAAATCAGTATAAGGAAACGGAAGGAAACCTGTCTTCTGCACGCTGTTTCCTAATCCGACGCCCAGTAGACCTCCACGACCCAAGGCATAATAGGAGTGAACCAGCTGCATGCCGGCTCCTTCAGCCAGTGTGAAGGGATCCCAGAAACCCAGGAAACGATTGTAGCGGTATTCGTTAAGGAAAAATAGACTTGTGCCGTACTGTCGGATCAGCCGTGACAAGCCTAGTAGACCCGCTACTCCGATGAGGCCAAAGCCAAAGCCCAGTTTTGGTGAGACACCACTGGCAAAAATCATAATCGCTCCAATGAGTACAATAATGAACGACGACCCTGTATCGGGTTGAATGTAAATAAACAGCACGATGAGGGAAATCAGTATCAGCGGCGCCACAATAGCGCTAAAGAAATCTTCTGCTATTTTCCGCTGTTTTTTTGACAGAATATAAGCCAGATACCAGATCACCATAAACTTGGCAAATTCGGCAGGCTGAATATTGAAGAAGGGCGTTTCGATCCACCGTCTGGCTCCATATATCTCCCTCCCGAAAATAAGAAGGATAAAAAGGGAGGTGGCTGTAATGACAATTCCCCAGATGACTAACTTCTTGTTTTTCAGCCATTTGATTGGAAAAAAGAATGCTATTAAAAAAACGACATAGCCGATCACGACAGACACCGTCTGCCTAGGCAGATAATGATGAGGATTGCCGTAATTAAATAATGCACTGTAACTGCTGGCACTGTAAACCATAACGATACTGAACAGCGTCAAGGTCAGGTACGGTATAACTATTAGCTTATCTACATATTTGATTCTATCGCGTAACATGTTGTCCACCCTTTCCTGCTCTCAAGTTATTATGATCCCGGATGGAACTCTTCTCCTTCTCCGGAGAAGAAGTAAGATTTATGATGGTAGCGCATGGACAAGATTAGTCCGATCCCACTCATATTACTGATGAGTGCTGACCCACCTTGAGAGACAAACGGAAGCGGGATTCCTGTCATCGGCAGAAGTCCGATGTTCATTCCTATGTTTTCAAGCACGTGGAATACGATCATCATAATAACCCCTGTCGCAATATAAGCGTAGAACTCATTTTTCGTATCATATACGACTCTAATCATATGATAGACCTGGATGAAGTAAATGAAGATCAGAAATGCACCTCCGGCAAAACCGAAGTTTTCTCCAATCGTTGCAAAAATCATGTCGGATTCTCTTACAGGTACAAACACTTCACTCACGCCAAATCCTTTTCCGAATACGCCACCCGACCCTATCGCTTTAAAGGCCTGGATAATCTGAAATGAGGTATCGTTGGCTCCCTGATGAGGATTCAGCCACGTATCGATACGGGCAAACTGATAAGGTCTAAAAAGTCCCGTATTCAACAGGAATTCTCTATTATAAACAACCAATAGGATCAAGGTGATCCCCACAATAGATACCAGTAGATAGACTGGAAGCAGAATCTGCCATTTTATTCCAGATAAAAGCACAACACCGATCAGAATGGCCAGATAAACAAGTGCAGTTCCCAAGTCTTTCTGCATGAATACGATCACGACAGGTATAAGACCGATGACTGACAGCTTTCCGATCAGGATCAAATCTGTCTGGTATTCACGAACGCGGTAGAGACTGTTATGTTTGGTGATTATTTTGGCTAGCATGAGAATGTAGGGGATCTTAACAAATTCGGACGGCTGTACTGTCCCTAAAGGTCCTAATGTGACCCACCTGTTCCCACCAGTCTGAGCAGCAATCTCTCTATCATAAAAGACTAAAGTCAGAAGTAAAATAATGAGTCCGGCAATGTAGAGATAGGTGGTCATTTTCCATAGCTGTTCTGAATCAAACTGCATAATGACGAGAACAGCGATCGTTCCAATTCCGTACCAGGCGATCTGCCTGACGGTCATTCCGATGGATCCACCCTGAATCAGGACCGTAGTCGAATAGAGGGATAAGATACTGATGATGGCCAGCAACATGACCGACAAGATCACGCCATAATCTATACGCTGAGGGTATTTTTCATTGTTCATAAGTTGCGTCCTTTCCATATTTTAAGTCGAAGTCTGATAAGTAATTGTTTCATCTGTTCAAAGACACATTTTATCAAATATACTTGCTTATTCCTATACAAACTTGAAAATGACACAAAATAGTAGAAACAGAAAAACCCCTTCGTCATAAACTAGTTACAACTAAAGGGGTTCTGAACTGATTATTTAATTTTGTAGAGAGTTAATTACTTAACTTCTACAGAAGCTCCAGCTTCTTCAAGCTTAGCTTTAAGTTCTTCAGCTTCGTCTTTAGATACGCCTTCTTTAACTGCTGAAGGAGCTCCGTCTACTAATGCTTTAGCTTCTTTCAAGCCAAGACCAGTAGCTTCACGAACTGCTTTGATTACTTTGATTTTAGCTGAACCAGCTGATGCTAATTCTACTGTGAATTCAGTTTGTTCTGCTGCTCCACCGTCAGCTGCTCCCGCTGCTGCTACTGGTGCTGCTGCTTCAACGCCGAATTCTTCTTCGATTGCGCTTACTAAGTCGTTTAATTCTACGACAGTTGACTCTTTCAAGTCAGCAATGATTTTTTCAATATCTAATGCCATTTTTGTTTTCCTCCATTTTAATTATATTAGTTGGTTTGCTTGTCAGCATGCTATACCAAGGTATAGGTTAAAACAATTTGAATCGGCTGCGTGATTATGCAGCTTCTTCTTCTGCTTTTTTCTCTGCAACTGCTTTGACAGCCAATGCAGTGTTTCGCATAGGTGCTTGTAGTACAGATAGTAGCATTGAAAGTAGGCCTTCGCGACTTGGTAGTTTTGCGATTTTGTTGATTTGATCAACGTCAGCAACTTTACCTTCCAGGACGCCACCTTTAATTTCAAGCGCTTCTGCATCTTTAGCAAATTCAGCGATGATTTTAGCAGGTGCTACGACTTCTTCGTTACTGAATGCCACAGCTGTAGGTCCTTTGAAGACATCTTCCATTCCTTCCAGGCCAGCAGCTTCAGCCGCACGACGAAGCATAGTGTTTTTCAGTACGCGCATTTCGATTCCTGCGTCACGTAATTGCTTACGTAGTTCAGTAACCTGGCCTACTGTCAATCCACGGTAGTCTACTACGACTACTGCTTGTGCATCTTCGAATTTCTTAGTCAGTTCATTAACTAATTCTTCTTTTTTTGCAATGACACTTGCTTTACTCATTGATGTTTCACCTCCTGATCGATTGAAATGAGGATTGTTTTTTTACTTTCCATCCTTTAAGGAACGGAGCGTACAAAAAAACCCCATGTCACCGTAGACATAGAGGGAGTGTAAATTGACTGTTCATCACTTTATCCTCGGTATGATATTAAGGTCAGAGCCACATACTGTCTTCGGTATTATCCAGTCATTCAGCCTGCCGTTTAGACAAAGGACTGCCTGACTTTCATTCATCAATGCATATTCAATTAAGTTTAATTCCTTAACCTGCATAAGTATAGCAAGCTATGTTATGCAGGTCAAGAGAATTCAACATTTTTTATTTAAGAACTGTACTGTTGTCCACTTTGACACCAGGACCGAACGTGCTTGCTACTGCCATGTTCTTGATGTAGACACCTTTAGAGCTTGCAGGTTTAGCTTTTACGATCACGTCGTGAAGTGCTGCCAAGTTTTCTTTCAGCTTGTCAATATCGAATGACACTTTTCCGATTGGAACGTGTACATTTGACTGACGGTCAACACGGTAAGTGACTTGTCCAGCTTTGATGTCGTTAACAGCTTTAGCAACATCTGGTGTTACTGTTCCTGTTTTAGGATTAGGCATTAAACCTTTAGGTCCTAAGACACGTCCAAGTTTACCTACTTCAGCCATCATATCAGGTGCAGCAACGACAACGTCGAAGTCTAACCATCCACCTTGTACTTTTTCAACTAGATCGCTGTCACCTACGAAGTCTGCTCCTGCTTCTTCAGCAGCTTTAGCAGCGTCTCCTTTAGCGAATACGATCACAGTTTGAGTTTTACCAGTACCGTGCGGCAATACCATTGCGCCACGGATCTGCTGGTCAGCTTGTTTAGGGTCGACACCTAGTCTGTAAGCTACTTCGATAGTAGCGTCGAAACCAGCGTAGTCGATTTCTTTAACTAATTCTAATGCTTCAGTTGCATCATATTGTTTCTCACGGTCTACTTTTTCCAAAGCAGCTACGTATTTTTTGCTCTTTTTAGCCATTATATTTTTCCTCCTTGTTGTGGTATTAGCGGTTTAACCTCCCACTTGATCTCCGCAAAAGCAATGAGTCATTAGCTCATGCACTTAGTTGAAAAGCTGGGCTTTTCTCAGGTTGCGGAGGCAGCAAGCAATGGGGTGAATTCATTATCCTTCGACAGTGAATCCCATGCTACGTGCTGTACCTTCGACCATGCGCATAGCTGCTTCAACGTCAGCTGCGTTTAGGTCTTCCATTTTTGTTTCAGCGATTTCCTGTACTTGAGCACGTGTTACAGATGCCACTTTTTTAGTGTTTGGTTCACCAGAACCAGACTCTACTCCAGCTGCTTTTTTAAGCAATACTGCTGCAGGTGGTGTTTTAGTGATAAATGTAAATGAACGGTCTTCATATACAGAAATAACTACAGGAATGATCATTCCTGCCTGGTCAGCTGTACGAGCGTTGAACTCTTTACAGAATCCCATGATGTTTACTTGCGCTTGTCCCAATGCTGGTCCTACTGGGGGAGCCGGATTAGCTTTCCCTGCAGGAATCTGCAGTTTCACGACGTTTACTACTTTCTTTGCCACGAGACATACCTCCTTGATTTTGTCCGTGAGTGGTTAAATGAGGTTATAATTTTCCTCTCCCACTTCTGAGCATGCAAAATACACGTGTATAAGGCACACTGAAATAGTTTACCACTACTGTTCAGTTATTGCAACTGTTATTTTAGTCATCCAGTTTGGAAATCTGGTTGTAGTCAAGTTCCGCATTGGTTTCACGTCCGAACATTTCAACAGAAGCTTTGATTTTTCCTTTTTCTGTTTCAAGTTCTGTAACGGTTCCTTCCATGCCGGCAAATGCTCCGCCAACAATCTTGATGCGTTCACCCAGCTCGACGTCCATTTCGATTTTACGTGGATTGATACCCATGCTGCGAAGGATCTGGTCGATTTCTTCCGGTAGAAGCGGTGACGGTTTACTTCCTGCTCCGTGCGACCCAACGAACCCGGTCACACCAGGTGTATTACGGACAACGTACCAGGCATCATCAGACATGATCATTTCAACCAGGACATATCCAGGGAATATCTTTTCTTTTTCCATTTTGGTCTTGCCGTCTTTCTCAGTAGTTGTTTCCTCTTCTGGAATAATGACTTGGAGAATACGTTCTTCCATGTTCATGCTTTTCGCACGGGATTCAAGGTTCTGTTTGACTTTGTTTTCATAACCGGAATACGTATGAAGCACGTACCAGGCTTTTGCACTTTCTAATTCGTTCATTGTAGACTCCTTTAGTTTATCTTTTATTTGTCATACTAAAAAAACCTTCTTCACTTATGGAAGAAAGGTTTTTCGTCAACTCTCGATACGTAGTATAGCATGCAGATAGTGAAAATGCTACTAACTTAAGCGGTTGTCAAATTATATTCAATAAAAAGCTGATGGCTGCATCTGCTGCATAAAAGAATACGCCAAAAAATGCCATAACGCCGAAAACAGTTGCTGTATTTTTCTTCATCGCATCTTTTTTAGGCCATGTCGTCTCTTTCAGTTCATGTTTTACTTCACCAAAAAATGTTTTAACTTTGTTCATGAAGGACTCCTTCCACCTGAATCTTCCGGTTAGTTCGTATCAGTGCTCTGTTTCTTTACTTTGTTTCTCTGTGTAATGTGTGTGTTTTGCAATAACGGCAGTATTTTTTAATTTCAAGGCGCTCAGTACGTACTTTGGTTCCTACTTCCTTCGAATAGTTTCGGGATCCGCATTCAGTACAAGCCAGTGCCAGTTTCTTTTTCATAGATTTATTTCCTCACTTCAAGGACTTATGTTTTACTTCATAGTCTTCTATACTTTACCATGCAGTAAAAAGCCTGTCAAATCAGCTTAGTTCATCATTTCAAAGTCATTGTCCCTGATTTCAATCTGTTCATTGATTCCCTCGGAGGCATATATTTCCATCTCGTTAGTAATGTAGATCACTTCTACATCTTCAAGTCCATTGATGTAATTCAGTCCGTCTTCTACACCAAGGGAAAACGCAATGTTAACCAGCGCATCAGCATCCATAGCATTATCCGCAATGATGCTGATGCCGGAGATGTTGTTGTCGATCGGAAAGCCAGTTTCCGGATCCATCAGATGATGATATTCGTCATCCCCGTCTCTGACAAGACGCTCATAGATTCCAGAAGTGACGATCGCTCGGTCTGAAACGGGAACGATTCCCAGTATTTCTCCGCGTTCCCCATAAGGATTCTGAATCCCGACGTTCCAGGGTTGATCTTCCCCTCGTGTGCTGTTACCAACAACCACGATGTCTCCACCCAGATCGACGATAGCCGTATTGACTCCTTCTTCCACCAATACACGTGCCGCTTCATCTGTAATGTATCCTTTTGCGATGGCTCCCAGGTCAAGGACCATGCCTTCTTCCTGAAGGTAGACCGTCTGTTCTGCTTCGTTCAGTTCCAC
This sequence comes from Alkalibacterium indicireducens, assembly GCF_039522005.1. Classification (NCBI taxonomy): domain Bacteria; kingdom Bacillati; phylum Bacillota; class Bacilli; order Lactobacillales; family Carnobacteriaceae; genus Alkalibacterium; species Alkalibacterium indicireducens. The sequence goes on along the minus strand of NZ_BAAADA010000107.1, from coordinate 999 downwards.
CTTCTGGTAATCGACCAGTGCAACTGCCTCAGCCAGTTCATTCGCTTCAGGTACTGCTGCATCGTCCTGTCCGATCCCCCACAAGCTGGTGACTACACCGATGGTCGGATCAAAACTGCCACCTGATTCTTCTGCATAATATAGAGCACGTTTCATCACGTGGAATACTTCCTCTGAGACTTCAACCGGCTCGATTCCAGCTTGACGATTCACTTCAGAAATTTCAGATTCCGGGTTCTGCATCGCAAACCATTCATCCAGTTCCTGCACGCGCTCGAATGCTTTGTCCAACGCCTCTTCCTGACCTTCATTATAAACTTTCATATTTGCAACGGTTCCAAGTAGAAATTCTGTTCGATCATAGGGCTGATCAGCCAGTCCTCTAGGATCTTCTTCCTGACATCCCAGCAGTCCAAGAGACAGGACAGAAACCATCAGCAGCACTTTCATTGTTTTAATTCTGGTAAACATGTACATTGTCCTTCCATTCTTTTTCTCTGTACATCTTACATTAAAAGTATTACTCTGTCTATGTTTTCACAAGATTAGATTGACATAATTTTGTTCTAATCTTTATGGCATTTGACAGGTATTTTGTGCGACAATAATAGGAGCAAAACGACACACTTGTGAACATATTGAACAAGAAAAGCTACACAAGTCCGTCCTGATACCTTCAAAAAATAGGGGGTGTGGCCCTGAATTGCTGTGCCTCTAGCATTTTCAATGCGTAGAGGCAGAGTATGCGTCAGAAGAGCATACCGCGCAATGGGTCCATCCATCTTTTTTGAACGGTGTCAGACTTGTCCTTACAAGTTGTAGTGCTTCAGGTACGTACAACTATTGTTGTTATCGTAGGAGCGACAGCGAGTAGTGTAGCTAGACAATATCAGTAACCTCAGCAAATTGTACTTACCTACTCAACAAGTATGTGTAAAGTTATTCTCGGAAATTTATTCTAGAAATCTGAAACGCAGTTTATTGTTTTTGTCTTTCTCA
>NZ_BAAADA010000106.1:0-2851 GCF_039522005.1 Alkalibacterium indicireducens | reverse complement strand
GGTCCCTTTAGGTGGTCGATCACCCGCATCTTCAAGCCAAGTAATATAATCGTTTAAAAGTTGAATCAAACTGTTCTGCCACTTGATTTTATTAACTAAATACATGATAATCTGAAGTAGATTAGGCATCTCTTTTCACTCCTTAAGTGATGAATGTTTGTTTTGGTAAACTTCATTTTATCAGATTAAGGGGGGAAGAGGTGCCTTTTTGCATTTCAATTGATAGAGCAACGATAGTTGCATTAAAATAGCACGAAAAAACAAAAAAATTGGTAAGTACTTCATCATGTTAGGAGGTTAAAAGATGAAAACTAAAATTTTAGAACGTGCTTATGAAGCCCTAAGAAATATGCAATTTTCTTTGACTAATTACAAAAAAACTAATGATGAGAATAAAATCGTATACTTAAGAAATTTTATAACTACTGGTAGATCAGTCACCTTCATCATTCAGAATTTAAAAAGTCATGTAGGCAAGGACAACTTTGAGTATTGGTATCAACCTTGGCAAAATAAAATGTCTAATGATGAAATATTAACGACTTTTAAAAACTTGAGGAATGAAATTGAAAAACAAGGTAAACTCGATACTTATCTTACTGCACACATTGAACATTTAAGCAGTAATGATTTACAACCATTACTTGAAAATCCACCACATAATGCTACTTCTTTTTTTGTTGGAGATCAAATAGGTGGAAGTGGTTGGGAAATCGATTATGACAATGGTATCACAGAAAAAATATATGTTGAGTTACCTAAAGAAATCAAAATGACTATAAACTTTGAAATCGTTGATTTACTCGATTTAGAAAATGATATGACTACTATTAAGATGTTAGAGTATTATTATGATTATCTCAGTTCTATATATACCGATGCTAAAAAGACATTCTTATAAAAATTCAAAAGACAGCTTGTTAAAGATTAGCATTGAACTTCTCATATCAGTTGAATACTGCGGAACGAAAGCTCCAGTCTTTTTCCTCCCTCTGCGCCTCATGATAAACAGTTCTAGCGCTTCGATAATCACAGTCATACTGTTTCACTCATGCAGTATGATTCGAGTTAATGCCATCTATCACATTTTTCTTCACTCCTTCTCGAATATCTTTTCTTTTCCTGATTCCTTCATTTCTGAAAAGGGGATAAGAAAAGTATATAAAAAATGTAGGAAAATCAACAATTTTAAATTGCCGATTTCCTACATTATATAACTGCCTTTAACTGCTCTCTTTATATAACCATTATTCTGCTAAATACTTAATCATTCTCTAGTTGTTTGTTAAACTCATTCATGACACTTGTTACTTCTGGTCCAATTATAATTTGGTAATTCGTCTCAGAAGGTTTTACAATTCCAGCTACTCCTGTTTGTTTAATTCGTTCCTCATCTACTTCGTCAGGATTATTCACCGTAACTCTTAAACGTGTCACACAATTATAGGCATCTTCTATATTCGCAGATCCACCTAGTGCTTGCAGGATTTTCCGAGCCATATATGAATAGTTGCTTGAATTCAAGGCTAAGTCTTGTTCTTCATCGGTTACTTCTTCCGTATAGGCTTGTTCTTTTTCTCGTCCTAGTGTCTCTACATCTCTATTTGTGATGAAATAGTAGAAAGTAAAATAGTAAAGGAAGAAGAAGGCTATACCGACTGGCAGTACCATCCAAGCGTTATCTGCAATATTGTAGTTAATCACAAAGTCGATAATAGAGGCCCCAAATGAGAAACCGATGCGAACATCCAACAAATAAGTAACGATACCAGCTAATCCAGCAAATAGAGAGTGAATAACATAGAGTGGTGGCGAAATGAACATAAAACTAAATTCGACCGGTTCTGTTATATTCGTCAGGAATGCTGTAAAAGCACCACTCCCCATCACACCTTTCACCCGTTCTTTATTTTCATCATAACTCGCCCGATACATCGCATAGGCAATTCCTGGTACACCAAACATCATAACGACAAAGAATCCAGATAAAAACAATCCAGCTGTAGGGTCTCCATTTAAGAAACGTGGAATTTCTCCTGTAACAATTTCGCCTGCTTGAGTTGTAAATTCACCAACTTCAAAATAAATATACGAGTTCAGCACATGATGCAATCCTAAAGGAATAAGTAGTCGATTGAGGAATAGATACAAGCCTACACCAATTGCTCCTATACCTAATAAATTTTGAGCGAAAGAATCTAAGATATTTTGAATCGGTGGCCAAATAAATCCGAGTACAAACGAAAGAATAATCATGATTAACATGACCATCGTTAGAGGGAATCGCTCACCTGCAAAGAATGAAAGTGCCTTAGGTAATTCTTGATCTTTAAATCGATTATAGGTCCAACTGGCTACACCACCAGAAATCAACCCTCCAAAAATTCCCATGCCAATCTCAGGATCCATAATTAAGAGGCCTTCACGTAAAGTTAATATCGCTAATACAGAAGTTAAAACGGCCATTCCTTTATCTCTTGCATTCGCAAAACCCATAGCTATACCAATCGCAAATAAAATATCAAGATTATTAAACACCGCATTACCAGCAGCCATTAAAACCGGAATGTTTAGTAAGTCATCCGCGCCTAGTCTCAATAAAATACCAGCTAAAGGCATAGCGGCCACAGGAATTAACATTGAACGACCTAGTTTTTGCACATTATTTTTAATGTTTTCCATTATATAATCCTCCTCGTATAATAAGTTTGTAGTTAAGAATTGTTCTTAACTTAGTTGATTGATTAACTGTTTGAAAGAATGGAGCTTTCTCCCCCATGGGGAAGAAAAATTTCAAAAAGTCGCTTTTGATGATCCATTCACTTTAGTTCTTTGATAATTAAATATCTTG
>NZ_BAAADA010000105.1:0-3373 GCF_039522005.1 Alkalibacterium indicireducens | reverse complement strand
ATTTTACCAAAGAGAGGTGTCTTTTTGTGTGTTTTTTGATAATTATTTATAAGAAGTTTCAATAACCGCAAGGGTTAAACCTGGATATTCAACTGCAAAAATTGAGTTAAGAAGTTAACAGGATTATTGTAGATACTTCTTAAGATATCGTCGATTTACTGATTATACCGCTCGAATTTTTCGTTTGGAGTCCACGTCTTCTAAATCAATAGTCGTTTTTCTTATTAATGTTTCAATAGTATCCATTATTCGTTCCTCCTTTGGAATAACTACGTTATGTAAAGTTAAAAACATAATAAGCTTATAAAACTAACAAGTGATGAAGAGCTCTTTAACCGACTGATTTACTATGGTATAGTTCACCTTAATAGGAAAGAGAATGAGTTTGGCTGATGATTATCGTATACCTCATGGATCTGTGGGAATGTCGCAAGCAGTTTATAGGGATTGCAAAGCCTAGAAGAGAATACTTCATTGACGATATGATTCCTGAGTGGATTTGATGTTATAAATATTCGTATAAAGAAAAAATGTACGAACGAATATGGCAATTGTAATATAACAAATTAAACTTAAAATGTAATAGTAAATATGTTGGATTTGAAATCAAAAAGTTAAATTAACCTAATGTAACAAATCTAGATTGCAATATAACGGAATTAGTGTTATATTTTAAGTAAATAATGTTACATTAGGAGGTAATCTAATTGGTCATGACAGCAGAGCTTTACTTGAAAGAAAATATAGATGAGCAGATTACCATAAAACCGTGGCTTAAAAAGAATAATTTTCCGATTTTTTTAAGGGATAACTACAACTTTTATGAGGTGACGATACTTGGAACACGGTGTATTTTAATTGAAGCGGTTGACGAGATGCCAAATGTTGATCATCTTCAAAAACATATAAAGCAAATTAAAAACCTGACAGATCGTCAAATTGTTCTATTTTACAAAGATATTACAAGGTATAGAAGAAAAAGTCTGATTGAAAACAGGATTGCCTTTGTGATTGAAGATGGGCAGATGTATTTGCCATTCTTGGGGCTTGACTTGAAAAAAGTCCAAGAACACGTTGAAAAAGAAGTGAAGGGATTCACAACACCCGCGCAGATTGCGTATTTGTACTTCTTGTATAATAAAGAGGAAGTCGTTAATACGACTGATTTTGCTAAAAAGCTGGGCTTTAATATAATGACAGCTTCCAGAGCATTAAATAATCTATACCATGCGAATCTCATCACCTATGAAATTGGAGGAATGACTGGCCGCAGCAAGGAGTATAAGAGGATTACAGATCCGGACTACTTTCTCAGGGGTCGCGAGTATCTAAAGACTCCAGTGAGGAAAATCATCTACACAAAGGCAAGGCCTTTAGGTGCTTTGACTGCTGGACTGGGTGCACTTGCAGAATTATCCATGATCAATCCACCTGGTCATCCGGTTATGGCAATAGATATAAATAAGCTAAATAAAGAAAAGATTGAAGTTGTTAAAAATAAGGACCTTATAAAAGATACAAAACTGGTGGAGTTAGAGCTTTGGGACTATGATCCTGGACTGTTTTCTAATAATCGACATGTGGATTTACTATCTTTGTATGCTTCTTTGAAGGAAGAAACAGATGAAAGGGTTGAACAAGCATTAGAAGAAGTCTTAAGGGGTGAGCCATGGTACACGGACTAGATAAATTTAAAGAGTATTTTGTAAATCACACAAGTCAATATGTCTTTATTGGAGGAACAGCTTGCGATATTCTTATGGATGAACTTGGAGCCTCATTTCGAGCAACCAAGGATCTTGATATGGTGCTCATCATTGAAGCCCTCGATTCCTCTTTTGGAGAAACCTTCTGGCAATTCATAGAAGATGGGGGTTATGAGCATCGTGAGAAGGGAACTGGGGAGAATCAATTTTACCGTTTTACAGATCCGAAAGATACAAGCTTTCCCAAAATGATTGAGCTCTTCAGTAAGCTCCCTAATGAATTTGAACTTAGCTTCGATAGGGGACTGACTCCCATTCATATAGATGAAAGCATTGTCAGTCTCTCTGCTATATTATTAAATGATGACTATTACAATCTATTAGTAAAAGGTAGACGGATGGTGGACGGCTTTTCACTTATTGAATTGGAAACAGTTATCCTGTTTAAGATTAAAGCATGGCTGGATTTGAAAGAACGAAAAGAAGCAGGAGAAGATGTCGATACGAAAAATATAAAGAAACATAAGAATGACGTCTTTAGGCTTCTTGCCAATGTATCACCTGCAAGCAGGGTTGGATCCTCACGGGATATTCAAAATGATGTTATTCAATTCATTGAACAAATTAAGGAAGATAAACCTGATTTGAAGAACTTAGGCATTAGAGGGACAAGTCTTGATGAAATGCTAGAGATTCTAGGGCACATTTTCTTAGGAAAAGCAGAAGCATAAATAAAACACAAATAGTAATCAGAAGACACTTTAAATGAGGTGTCTTTTTTCATGCCCAAAAGGAGGTGAAATTCTATGGCATATAATTTTGGACTTAAGATTGGCATCGAGGTTGTGACTGCTACATATAGTTTAACAGTCACATGGTAAAGTGGTATTGATTGAATCAGCTGTTTGTATTGAAGGATCTGGAATTATGGTTAAATTATTGATGAAAATTTATCCCGGAAGATTATGATAATCATTGTAGAGAAAAGGAACGATGAATAATGAGTCTAACTCCATTGTTTAATTCATTTTGAAAGGCTATCTAACATATTAAATAGACGTTACAAACGGGTTGACTAAATTTGATAAGCGGGTTATTTTAGAAGCAATGGAGCGGACTAATTCCAAAGGGAAATCTTTTTGCTTACTCATTATGAATGACTCATAATTGAGGGAATATTTGGAAGGGGAGCAGATGGTTTATGAGTAAAACAGTCTATTTTTTACAGGGATTAGCACATGATACGGATAATTGGGACGAAGTGATTCACTATTTGCCTGATTCATATCGGACGATAACAATCGATGCTTTAAGTATTGGATTTGAAGGCGATTCTTTTTCATTTGAAAGGGCTGCTCGAGAGTTAAATGAGCGGATCGAGTCCCAGACCCCTTCACTTATTTGCGGATTATCCTATGGCTCCGTTATCGCAACGCATCATGCTGTTTTATTTCCAGAGCAGAAGCACACGTATCTACTGGTAGCCGGCCAAATTCATCCTCCAAAAATTGTAACAAAACCAATGCGTTTCTTTCATCCGGTTGTTTGGAAGGTGATTGAGTGGTATGCAGGAAAAAATGTGAACTACCCACAACTTAAATCCTCCGGATTTTGAAGTGGGGGCTTCCTACGAACTCCATTCTTGTCTGCACAGGTTTCATGCAGAC
>NZ_BAAADA010000104.1:0-12790 GCF_039522005.1 Alkalibacterium indicireducens | reverse complement strand
GGGCAAGTGTTTTTTGTCTTTTCCTTGATAGAACAACGGTTATAGACCTTTAAGAACAAAAAAATTTGACAGTAACAATTAAATTCCAGGAGGTAAATATATGCTTATAGCCAGAAATTCATCTACACAGCTGATCATGGCTTCTAAAGCTGATAAAAGAGGATATTATATTTGTCCAGGTTGTGAGAGTCCAGTCATTCTAAAAAAAGGAACAAGGATGACTGCTCACTTTGCCCATGTAAATAAAAATAGCTGTTCATCTTTTTCAGAAGGGGAGACTGAGGAACATCTGAAAGGGAAAACTTCGCTGTACGAAGCTTTTAAACAAGAGAACGTCAAGGTAGAAATAGAGGCTCAGCTTCCTGATATAAATCAGAGACCAGATGTGCTGGTAATTTATAAGGAAGAGGAATATGCAATCGAGTTTCAGTGCAGCCCAATAACAGTATCAGATATAGTCAGGAGGACTCGGGGGTATCATAACTCAGGAAGAAAAGTTATATGGATTGCAGGAAATAAACTGACGAATACTCACAGGCTGACCTCTCTGCAGCGTGCCATGATCTTTGACATTAAGCCTGGAGTGTTTGGCTTTTTCAATTATGATGTAAGTGACGGGCAGATTCGCTGCTACAGAAAGTTAGACCCGCCTGTCTATGAAACAGTACCTTCTGTACTGTCAGTTTTAACGAAATATGAATCGACTACCTGGTGTTCAAAAATTTCACCTGGAAACGTTAATAATATAAAAGACAAAGCTCTGGCTTACCTTAACTGGAAAAGACAAATCAGAGATAAAAGACATCGGGCATTCTTTCAGCTTATATATGAAAGTCAGACCAGTCTAGAATTATTACCTTTAGTTATATTCACTCGACTCGAAACAGACTGGCTGATCAGTACTCCTGCAGTGGAATGGAAGTTGAGGATCTACCAGCTGGTGAGGAGCAAGTCCAGTTTTACTGTCATTACAGAACGTCACTTGAGAGAGACAGTTGAAAGATGGCTCGAAACGCGTCTAATCGTCTATTTCTCAGTCCCTAACATCCTTTCAGATACAGTCATGTTACCAATTTTATCTTTTCTCGATCAGATGACAGAAAGTGGATTGCTCGTTAAGATTCAAAAAAACAAATGGCGACAACGGAGCTGATGAATTAAAGGAATTTAAGATCGGAAGTTATGACAAACTTGCATAAATTGATTATTCTAATCAAATATAAATTATGTTATCATTAAATTATTCTTAAATTATCAGGAGGGAAATGCATGTCAGAGGTCAAATCACTACCTTTAAGAGAAGAAGTACCTAAGGAATTAACATGGGATCTGTCAGTAATATTTGAAAATGATGAGAAATGGGAAGAGGATTTTAAGTCAACTCAGGAAAAGATAGGTGAGATAAAAGAACTGCAGGGGACTCTCGAAGATGGAGCTGTACCATTTCTTGATGCTCTCCAGTCCATGCTTGACTTATCAAGAAAAGTCAGTTCTATCTATGTATATGCTCATTTGAAAAACGATCAGGATACTGCCAACAGCAAGTATCAGGCTATGAATGACAAGGCCAGGTACCTGATTGCGCAGACTCAAGAAGCATCATCCTGGTTCGAACCTGAAGTCATTGAACTGTCTGAAGAGACGCTTGACGGCTATTTCGAAGAAGAAGAGAAACTGAAAGTGTATAAGCATTATGTTGATCAGATGACTGCTAACAAAGCGCACGTTCTATCTTCTGAAATGGAAGCGTTACTTGCAGGTGCAAGTGAGGTACTGAACTCATCTACACAGACATTCAGTGTGCTGAACAATGCAGATCTTCAGTTTCCAAAGGTTACAAACGATCAAGGAGAAGATGTTCAGCTGTCTCATGGTATGTTTGGAGAATTGATGGAAAGTACTGATCGACATGTCAGAAAAGAAGCATTTGAGAAAATGTACAGTGTCTATTCAAGCTTCAAGAATACTTTCGCCAGCACTTTGGCATCTACAGTCAAGCATCATAACTATCAAGCAAAAGTTCACAATTATTCTTCTGCAAGAGAAAACGCCTTATCTAACAATCATATTCCGGAAGCAGTTCATGATACACTGATCGATGTTGTAAATGACCATCTTCCCCTGCTTCACAGATACATGGCGCTTCGTAAGAAGGTGCTTAAACTGGATGACCTTCACATGTATGATCTCTATACGCCTATAACTGGTGAAGCAAGCCTAAAATATAACTATGATGAAGCGAAAGACAAAACATATGAAGGGCTGGAAGTTCTGGGCGCAGAGTATAAAGGTGTCCTTGACAAAGCCTTTAATGACAGCTGGATAGATGTAGTCGAGAATAAAGGGAAACGAAGCGGTGCGTATTCATCTGGAGCTTATGATACAAATCCGTACATCCTTTTAAACTGGCATGATTCTCTGAACCATTTATATACACTGGTTCATGAGTTGGGTCACAGTGCACACAGTTACTTTACGCGGAATAATCAGCCTCATGTATATGGGAACTACTCAATTTTTCTTGCGGAGATTGCATCTACCACGAATGAGAACTTGCTGACGGATCATCTGTTGAAAACGACAGAAGACCCTAAAGCTCGAGCTTATGTACTCAGCCATTACCTTGACGGGTTTAAAGGGACGGTCTTCCGTCAGACCCAGTTTGCAGAATTTGAACATTTCATGCATGAAGAAGCTTCTAAAGGAGTTCCTCTGACAGCAGATTTTCTTAGCGAGAACTACCGTGCAATCAACAGCAAATATTATGGCGAAGCAGTTGAAAAAGATGACGAAATACAGTATGAATGGGCACGTATCCCACATTTCTACTACAATTATTACGTATACCAGTATTCAACTGGTTTCTGTGCGGCAACTGCATTAGCGGACAAACTGCTCAACAACGAAGAGGGCGCTCTCGATAAATATCTGACTTATCTTAAAGCCGGCAGTTCAGACTTCCCGATAGAGGTAATGAAAAAAGCTGGAGTAGATATGACTGATAGTGACTATCTGTTAAGAGCCATGAAAGTATTCGAAGACAGACTGAATGAACTGGAAAAAGCTCTTGAAGCAATAGAAGGATAAAGCAGGAGCATAAGAATATAGACTAATGATTTGAACAGACTGAGCTTAAAAGCATGAGACTGCAGGAAACGACCTGTAATCTCTTCAATCAGTAAAAAGGACCTCCTTTACGAAAAGGGGGTCCTTTGTGTATTTATCAACTTTCAGAAATTAAACGGTCTGATAAAGAGAAAAAGAAAGATGAGTCACTGCCTGGTCGTTTTTTTCTGCCTGGTCATTGCACAAGCCGTGAAGCAGCTGTTTCGTTATAGAAGAATCGATACGGTAACCAGAAGTAGTATCTTTAGACGAATACACTACACACGAAGGAGATTCAGTCACTCCCATTTCAAGCGCGAGTTTCTGGTCTTTATTGAATGCTGTTCTTGAAAGCTCCGATTCCAGATCTTCTTCAAACATCTCGATATCCAAATTCAATGCTTCAGCAATTTGTAGCATCAGCTCTCTTGTTACGGCACTACCATCTTTGATGACAGACTGCTGTAGTTTCATAAGGAATTTTCTACCTTTTTTTCTGCCCTGCATTGAAGCGGCCTGAAATGCCAGGCTGGCATTGTAGGAATCAGTATAGAGATGATTACGACTGGAAAGAGAAGAGTCATAATTTCCCTTTACCAGATTACCGATAGAGCGGATATTTAGAATGGGAACAAAACGTACTTTAACTTTTTCGTCTCGTTCAGCAGAGAAAGCTTCAACAAGTTTTTCGGATTCATAGCACGTCCTTCCTAATGGATTAACGAACAAGAATACTTCAATAATATTGTTTAAAAACATAATTAACACTCACCTAGTTTATAGTTTAGTTTATCAGTTGAAATTCTTCGATTAATTATCTTGGGCTAAAATTAAATAGCTCATTACAATATATAGACTAACAAACAAACTAGTTTATTAATAATAATCTGCATGAATTTTGACTGAAAATCTAAATGAATGTAACAAATCCGTCACAAATGATTTAATACCGTTTTTTTCCGGCGTTAAAGGCACGTGATATTTTATTTTCGGTTTTCCTTTTAGGAATGTCATAATGATCAAGTATAGACTTGAACACCTTGAGCCCAGTTTCTTCTGAAGCGGCTTCCACTTCAAGTTCATAGTCTACTTGTCCACTGTATGTGCTTTTATCCAGTACCACAAATGTATCATCCCTCATTGTCTCAAGGCGTGCTGTGTGCAGCTCTGCCAGTTTGATGACGGAACGATTAAGAATAGGTTCTTCAACTTCGAGTATTTCTATGACTGGTTCTGGTATCTGAAAAGCTCCTTGGATGGTCATCAGATGAGCATCATCGAGTGACAGAGGAAGGTTAAGTTCTTTGTGATGCCCCTCGAAGGGTGTCTTGAGTGTCAGTTCGGCGTCGTCTTCTTTAAGCCTTAATCTAAGTGCACAGCCTCTGTTCTTCAGCTCCAATGACGGCGTGTCGAAATAAACATTACGCTGAGAGAACTCGGTAAACTTATCCTGCCTGAAATCAGTGTAAAGCTGTTCGTATTCCTGTCTGGTTAATATGTTTTTAAATTCTATTTCCATTTCCTGTTCCATTGTGTATTTCCTTTCCGATAAAGATCAGTCAATTATTTTATTCAAAAAGATTATGGTACAATAGTAACAAGAAACTACACTAAAAAAAAGCAAAGAAGGTAGAGGATATGGATAGAGATTGGGAACTTTTCCTGCTTCCTTACAAGCAAACAGTAGATGAACTGAAAGTAAAGCTTCGCGGACTGAGAAACATGTACCTGTTGAAAAAAGAACATGGGCCTATCGAATTCGTTACGGGCAGAGTGAAACCGATCAATAGTATCCTTATCAAATCAAGGACCCGTAAAATTTCTCTGGATAAACTGGAAACGGATATGGAAGATCTGGCAGGAATAAGAATCATGTGTCCGTTTGTAGAAGATATTTATGATGTAGTTGAGATGCTAAAAAGTAGAAATGATTTAAATGTGGTATACGAAAAAGACTATGTAACCCATAAGAAAGAAAGTGGGTACCGTTCTTATCACCTTATCTGCGAGTACCCTGTTCAACTGATCGACGAGGTGAAAGTGGTACTGGTTGAGATACAGATCAGAACGCTGGCAATGAATTTCTGGGCATCTATCGAGCATTCTCTGAATTATAAATACGCTGGTGAGTACCCTACAGAAATAAATGATCGCCTGCAGAAGGCTGCAGAGTCCGCTTTTCAGCTGGACGAGGAGATGTCCACGATACGAGACGAAATTAAGGATATACAGGCAAGTTATCGATTTAAAAAAGACTGAGTAAAAGGGATGGTTGAACAGTGAGGATAGCGGTGGTCCACAATTATACGGAAGAATCATTAAAAGTGAGTACCAGACTAAAAAAATTATTGACAGATTCTTCTTTTACTATAGGGAAACAGAATCCGCAAATCGTTATTTCGGTAGGGGGTGATGGTACCTTGTTGTCAGCCTTCCACAGATATGCCCATATGCTGGATCAGGTCAGATTCATCGGTGTACATACTGGCCATCTGGGCTTTTATACGGATTGGCGGGAGTATAACATTGAAGCACTTGTGGAGAGTCTGGAAAACGATACAGGTGAATTCATTCAGTATCCCTTGCTGGATGTTGAAGTTGTCTACAAGAATAAAAACGAAACTAAACATTTCCTGGCCTTGAATGAATCGACGATTAAAAGAGTGGATGGGACATTGGTCTGCGATGTATACATCAAGGAAGAACATTTTGAACGGTTCAGAGGAGATGGCCTATGTATTTCCACCCCGACCGGTTCGACTGGGTACAATAAGTCTGTGGGGGGAGCGGTGCTGCATCCCAGACTTGAAGCACTGCAGTTAACAGAAATGGCATCACTGAATAATCGTGTATTCCGTACACTTAGTTCTCCAATGATTATAGCACCGGACGAGTGGATCAAAATCAGGCCGATCGATACAGATGATTTCACTTTAACTATAGATCAGCTGGTATCCAATGAAGGAAATGTCGATTATCTGGGGTTCCGTATAGCCAGTGAACGCATACGCTTTGCCCAGTATCAGCATACCCATTTCTGGGACAGAGTAGAAGACGCTTTTTTAGGAGCAAAGAAAAATAATGGAAATTAAGTGGACAGTTGAAGAAAATGAAGAGGAAAATGTGCTGCTGAAGACGTTTTTGAAAAAGCGGCAGATATCCAAACGAGTCTTGACGAAAGTGAAGTACCGGGGGGGAAGTCTCAAAGTAAACGGACACCATGTGAGAGTCCGTGAAGAGTTAAATCATGGAGATGTTGTATCCATGACGATTCCCCAGGAAATGGGAAGTGTAAACCTGTCTTCTTCCAGTACATCTGTAGATGTGCTGTATGAAGATGACCATTATCTCTTTATCAACAAACCCAGTGGGGTCGCTTCAGTACCTTCATCCGTTCATCCTGTAAATACAATTGCCAACCGTGTCAAAGGTTACATCGAGCAGAACGATTATTACCATCAGACGGTGCATATTGTCAGCCGGCTCGACCGGGACACATCGGGTGTTATGATCTTTGCCAAACATACACTTGCACACTCGTTCATGGATCGTCTCTTGAAGGAGAAAGAAATCTATAAAGAATATGTCGCATATGTAAAAGGAAACCTGCAGAAAGACCATGGCCTTATCGATCAGCCGATCGGTAGAGAAGAAGGGTCTATCATCAAAAGAAGAGTGGATAAAGCCGGAAAACCTTCCGTGACAGAATATTGGACAACTGACAGGTTCCTGGAAGCAACCAGAGTGAAAGTTCAGCTGCACACGGGTCGGACACACCAGATCAGAGTCCATTTTGCGCATTTGAATCACGCGTTACTGGGAGATACCCTCTACGGAGATGAAGAGACCCGTATAATTGACAGACAAGCTCTCCATTGCTCTTGTATCAGGTTTACTCATCCCTTTACTCACCAAAAAGTCATCGTTCAGGCTGAACTTCCAGAAGATATGACCAACCTTGAACATAAATTAAAAGATAGACTGGATGTTTAAATCCGGTCTATCTTCTTTTGCATGAAGTGATGAGGGATACCGGCATCCAGAAAGCCATCTCCTTCAACTGTATAATCAGCTTTTTCATAGAACGGGATGGCATGATCCTGTGAATCCAGAATAAGCCTTGATCCGTTAAGTTCCTTTACAGCAAACCGCTCAATCTCCTGGAGGAGTTTCAGTCCTAGTCCTGTACCTCGATAGTCTTTTTGAACAGCTACGCGCTGGATTTTAATATCCCCGTTGTCTTTCTTAAGTAGTCTTGCCGTGCAGGCAGGCTTATCTTGAACATATCCCACCAGGTGAAGGGTCTGATCTTCCAGATCGTCGATTTCGAGTGATTCATCGACATTCTGTTCTTCAACGAATACTGTTTTTCTTATTGCAAGAGCATCTGCATATGTCGTGCTTAAAAGATCGGTTGTTTTCCTGAATTCCATCCGTGATCATCTCCTTTAAAATTACTATCAACTATATCAATTCTTAATAATTTCGTCAATCTAACTTAAACTCCCCTTTCAATATAAAGTTGGGTAACATATAATAAAAGAGAAAGTTTAAATGAAAGAGGAGAAGACTGTGATAGATTGGAAAAAGTCCAAGTTAATGTTCTGGACGATATGGTTACTGGCTGTATCAGTACTCATTTTCGTTCTTCAGCAGATCGATTTTATTTTGAATCCTCTGGTCGGTATCCTGACGGCATTATTCATGCCTTTATTGATCGCAGGATTTTTATATTACCTACTCAATCCGGTCGTCAAGCTCTTGGAACGGATCAAGGTTAAACGTGTCTTCGGCATTGCGATTGTCATGATTCTTCTGTTAGGCTTAATGCTCCTTACAGTTCTGCTCGGTATGCCGATGCTGATTGATCAGGCGACGAACCTAGTGTCAGGCATACCTGTCTTTATCAGTGAACTCGAGACATATTCACTGAGCCTTGCTGAGGAACCGTGGATGCAGCAGGTGGACATTCAGGCGGCATTAAACAACCTGGAACTATGGCTGAGAGATATCAGCTCCCAGTTTCTGTCCGGTTTTGTGGCTAGTGTCGGTGGAGCAATTCAGATGTTTACAGAAATTGCATTTATATCCATTACTGTTCCAGTGATTTTGTTCTATATGCTTTATGATGGGGAAAAATTTCTACCATTTGCTGTAAATCTGACTCCAGTAAAATTCAAGGAAAATGTGAAAGAGATGATTATCCAGACAGATGCTACGATATCTAGTTATATCTCTGGGAAGGGAATGGCATCATTTCTTGTAGGGCTGCTGCTATTCATACTTTACTCTATCGTTCGCATGCCTTCAGCTTTTCTGCTGTCAGTATTCGCTGCGATCACTAATTTCATCCCGTATGTCGGGCCCTTCATTGGTGCAGGTCCTGCGGTGATTGTTGGACTGATTGAATCACCCGGCAGGGCTGTTCTTGCTGCAGTTTTCGTTCTTATAGTCCAGCAGCTGGACAGCAACCTATTTACACCATTGCTGGTCGGAAAATCTTTGTCCATTCACCCCCTTACTGTCATCCTGGTCCTGCTGGCATCAGCTAATATTGCCGGTCTGATAGGTATGTTTATCGGGGTTCCGTTATTTGCAATTATCAAGACTATTGCTATATATACAATAAGAATGGTCAAGCAGCACAATCTGGCTAAGATGCCAATAGAAAAATAATACTAATAGATTGAGGAAGTTTAAGCGTGATAAATGAAAAAGAATTAAAAAAAGAAGTAAGTAGAAGACGGACATTTGCCATTATTTCTCACCCGGATGCGGGGAAAACAACTATAACTGAACAGCTGCTCATGTTTGGGGGAGCGATCCGTCAAGCCGGAACCGTAAAAGCCAAGAAAAGTGGGAAGTTCGCAAAATCTGACTGGATGGAAATCGAGAAGCAGAGAGGGATTTCTGTAACAAGTTCTGTCATGCAGTTTGAATATCAGAATAAACGCATCAATATCCTCGACACTCCTGGACACGAAGATTTCTCGGAAGACACATACCGCACTTTGATGGCTGTGGATGCTGCTGTCATGGTCGTTGACAGTGCAAAAGGAATTGAGGAACAGACTAAGAAACTGTTTAAGGTCTGTCGTATGCGAGGCATTCCAATTTTTACATTTATGAATAAACTTGATAGAGATGGAAGGGAACCTCTTGAGCTCATAGAAGAACTTGAGGAAGTACTTGAAATCGATGCCTATCCAATGAACTGGCCGATCGGCTCAGGTAAGACTCTTCTGGGTTTATACGATCTTTATCATAACCGGATCGAAGCCTTCAGACCAGAAGAACTGAACAACGGTGAACGGTTCATCTCTTTGAATGAAGAAGGTGAAATCGAAGGTGAGCATGCACTGAAAAATGAAAGCTTGTATCATCAAGTACTTGAAGAGGCTCTTCTCCTGAAAGAAGCTGGAAATGATTTTTCAAGAGAAGCAATCAGCCAAGGAGAACTGACTCCAGTTTTCTTCGGCTCAGCTTTGACGAACTTTGGCGTGCAGACTTTTCTTGAAACATTTCTGGATTTTGCTCCGGAACCTGGTGAACAGGAAACAGAAGAAGATGAGATCGTAGAACCGGAGGATACTGAATTTTCAGGATTCGTATTTAAAATACAGGCTAATATGGATCCTAAACACCGTGACCGTATCGCATTTTTACGTATCTGTTCAGGTAAGTTTGAACGGGGTATAGATGTTACACTATCCAGAGAAGATAAGAAAATTCGTCTGTCAAACTCAACTCAGTTCATGGCTGAAAGCAGAGAAACAGTCTCTGAAGCCGTGGCAGGGGATATTATCGGACTTTATGACACGGGTAATTTTCAAATTGGAGATACAATCTATTCTGGTAAAAACAAAGTGACCTTTAAAGAGCTGCCACAGTTTACACCTGAATTATTTATGAAAGTCGAACCGAAAAATGTAATGAAACAAAAATCCTTCCACAAAGGTATCAACCAGCTGGTTCAGGAAGGGGCAATCCAGCTGTACAAATCATTCCATACTGAGACTTATATTATTGGAGCAGTGGGACAGCTGCAATTTGAGGTTTTCCTGCATCGTATGAGAAATGAATATAACTCAGAAGTGATTATGACTTCAATCGGAAATCGCATAGCGAGATGGATAGACCGTGAACAGCTCGACGAGAATATGGGATCCAGCAGAAACATGCTGGTAAGAGACAGATTTGATAACCCACTCTTCCTTTTCGAAAACGAATTTGCCATGAGATGGTTCAGTGACAAGTATCCAGATGTAACGCTGACTTCCTTACTATAAGAAAAAAAGCCACCCAGTTCGGGTGGCTTTTTTCACTCAGTGTTGTCTGATTCTTCAGAATCATTTTCGGAAGGGGATGGTTGTGTGCTGTTTTCTCTGCGGATCTGAATATTACCTTCGTCATCTACCGTTGCGATGATGTGACCAGGTTCTGGATGGTTCAGATAAAATTCTGCAATTTTATCCTCGATCTGCTCTTCGATCACACGACGTAACGGTCGTGCACCCATTTTAGGGTCATATCCAAGATCGACTAGTTTCTCTTTTGCAGACTGGTCTACAGTGAGTGTGATGTCATGCTCGCGAAGAGCGTCATTGACATCTTCCAGCATCAACTCGATAATTTCCAGAAGATTTTCTTTGGATAGTGGATGGAACTCGATGATGCCGTCGAATCGGTTAAGAAATTCAGGTTTAAAGTAGTCACCCAGGTGGTTCAGGATCGAATGCTGATCGCCGTTCATCTGGGCCCCGAACCCAACGCTTGATTCGACATTTGTCGTACCAGCATTACTGGTCATGATGATAATTGTTTCTTTAAAGTTAACTGTACGTCCTTGAGCATCAGTCAGTCGCCCATCGTCAAGAATCTGCAGGAACATGTTAAGCACATCTGGGTGTGCTTTTTCGACTTCATCCACGAGGATAAGGCTGTAAGGGTTCCTTCTGACTTTTTCCGTCAGCTGACCCGCTTCTTCATAACCGACATAACCAGGAGGAGAGCCGATCAATTTGGATGTGCTGTGTTTTTCCATATACTCACTCATGTCTAAACGGATATAGGAATCTTTACTTCCAAACAGTTCAAGAGCCAGTGATTTGGCCAGTTCAGTCTTACCGACACCTGTAGGACCAACAAACATAAAGGAGCCGATCGGACGGTTTTTCTTTCTCAAGCCGATGCGATTTCTTCTGATAGCTTTTGCTACTTTTGTAACAGCTTCATCCTGTCCAACAACATGTTTTTTAAGAGATTTATCTAGATCTTTCAGCTGTTTCTGTTCTTTCTCTTTCATCTCACCAACTGGAATGCCAGTTTTGATTTCAATGATATTGATGATGTCCTGTTCTGTTACCTCAGGTAGATCAGATTCTGGCGTCTGCTGATCGATCATATCTTTGTATTTAGCTGACTGATCCCGGTAAAAAGCTGCCTTCTCGTAATCTTCCTGCTCAAGTGCTTCCTGTTTGAGCGTCTCAGCTTCCTTGATCTTTTCTTCCAGTGAAGCAGGATCAACTGTCTGAATAGTCAGATTTTTCTTGGATCCTGATTCATCAAGCAAGTCAATGGCTTTGTCCGGAAGGAATCGATCTTGTATATAGCGATGTGATAGCTCGACCGCGGCTTTGATCGCCTTGTCTGTATATCTTACGTGATGGTAATCTTCATATTGCTTCTGAATACCTTTCAGAATAGTCAGCGTTTCATCTAAAGACGGCTCATTGACTCGAACTGGCTGGAGACGGCGCTCAAGGGCCGGATCCTTCTCGATTTTGCGGTATTCATTCATTGTCGTTGCACCGATCATCTGAAGTTCGCCTCTAGCTAGTGCAGGTTTCAGTATATTTCCAGCATCCATACTGCTTCCTTCAGCTGAACCAGCACCGACAATCTCATGTACCTCATCAATGAAGAGAATGATATTATCATTTTCCTTCAGTTCGTTCATCAATTGCTGCATACGCTCTTCAAATTGACCTCTGATTCCCGTTCCTTGAACGAGAGAGACGACATCTAAACGGATAACCTCTTTATCTTGAAGTTTCTGAGGGACATCGCCTTCAGTGATTTTCAGAGCTAGTCCTTCGACGATAGCTGTTTTACCTACTCCAGCTTCTCCAGTCAGTACCGGGTTGTTTTTTGTACGTCTATTTAAAATTTCGATGACGCGTTCTATTTCCCTGTCGCGACCGATGACTGGATCGATTTTCCCTTCTCTTGCCATCTGTGTTAAATCGACGCCATACTCACTGAGAAGACCGCCTCGGGCCCCATTGCTAGGAGGCTGGTTATTTCCTCTGAAATGCTGAGGTTCAGAAGGAGGAGTCTGACCTTGATTCTGAGGGCCCATTCCTCTTGAAAGAGCTTTGAAAAAATCATCAAATTGATTGAAACCAAACGGATCACTCTGATTACCCTGGTTCATGCGCCCTTGTTGCTCCTGCTGTTTGATTTCCCTATAACATTTCTGACAAAGATCGATTTCTCGTTTCTGACCATTGATACTTGTAGTTAAGTGTATTGTTGCGTTACGTTCCATACAACGTTGACATATCATATTCAAGACCTTCCTTTCCGAGATGATAGTCTCATTATACTAATATACTCAAGTTTCGCACCCCTAAGAACTCCGTTCTATCCTTTACATTATAAGGATTATTTAGATTAATCAGCT
>NZ_BAAADA010000103.1:0-5364 GCF_039522005.1 Alkalibacterium indicireducens | reverse complement strand
CGTATACGGAACCGTACGTACGGTGGTGTGAGAGGACGATAAATGAATTAATCATTTATCTCCTACTCGATACCCGTCTGCATATTCTTCTCAAATAAATCAGGAATGTTGGCAGTCCGATGATTATGAAGCATAAAGAGGTCACACTATCTTCAATATTTCTGGTGGCGTATCATATATTGATTATATTTGAAGTATGTTACTATGAATTAAATAATGTAAATGACAAGTGTTATGGAAATAGAGTTTAAGAACACTCTCTATACCATTTATATTTTTTAGAGGAGGAGCTTGTATCGAAAAAGAACGGATACACTCTTCAGGCATAGATCAGGCCTATGCTTACTGCGAAGAGATTATAAAAGAACAGTCCAAGAGTTTTTATTTTGCTTTTTCGAAGCTGCCAAAAGATAAGGCTGAAGCAGTGTATGCCATTTATGCTTTCTGTCGCTTGGCAGATGACAGCATCGATGAAGCAGAAACAAAAGAGCAGCAGGCTGAAGCACTGGCTATGCTGACCAGCGAACTGAACCGATTTGAGCAAGGGAGAGAAGCGGACCACCCGATCTGGCACGCATTGAGAGATGTCTTCAGCAGATTTGATATGCCGATTCAACCATTTTATGATCAGCTGAAAGGGCAGGCAATGGACTATCATTTCGAACAGCCCTCGACGCTGGAAGAAGTGGAGGCTTACAGTTACTATGTAGCTGGATCTGTTGGTCTGATGCTTCTTCCGATCATAGCAACTGAGAACCATCAGGAGTTAAAAGAGCAGGCAATCGCTTTAGGCGTCGCTATGCAGCTGACGAACATATTAAGAGATGTCGGAGAAGACTACCGGAAGATTCATCGTATTTATCTGCCGTCTGGTTTAATGAAGAAGTTTAACTATACTGAACAGAATCTGTCTGATGGAGTGATCAACGAATCATTTATCAGTATTTGGGAAACACTTGCCTTAAGGGCTGAACAGCTTTATCTGGACTTCACTAAATCATTAGATCTTTTTGACAAGGATAGTCAGTATCCTGTTGCCTTGTCATCAAAAGTATACGGCGGAATACTTGACGCTGTGAGACAGAATAATTATGACTGCTTTTCCAAGAGAACCAAGACTTCCATGATAATGAAAATGCGAATATTGAGAGAAGTAAAGATGCAATTTGATAAGTGAGAGAGAAAATTTACAAGAATGAGGCAGAAAATATGACGAAAGTAAACCATCAGGGGAAAACGGTCGTAGTCATCGGTGGAGGACTGGGTGGATTGTCATCTGCCATATCACTGGCTCAAAACGGCTATACTGTGTCCTTGTATGAAAAAAACAGTCACCTGGGCGGCAAACTGAACAGGCTGGAAAAAGAAGGATTCGGCTTCGATCTCGGGCCATCTATTCTCACCATGCCTCATATTTTTGATGAATTATTTAAAAGAAACGGAAAAAAGCTGGCAGACTATGTGCCTCTCAGACAACTTGATCTGGAATGGCGTTCGTTCTTCACTGACGGGACAACCATTGATTTGTACAATGATCTGGATGAAATGAAGCAGAAGAATCCTGCGTTAAGTGATACGGACCTTCAGGCATACCGCAATTATCTTGATTATACTCGCCGATTATATGAGGCAACTGAAGAAGGGTATTTTAATAAAGGACTGGATGATCTGAAATCCATCATTGATTACCATGGTCTTATCCCTGCATTGAAGGGGTTCGATTATTTCCATACAATGGCTCAAGGTATTGATAAGCGTGTAAAAAATCCTTACATGAGGGACATGCTGAAGTATTACATTAAATATGTCGGTTCCTCTGCAGATGAAGCACCGGCTGTCTTGAATGTTCTGGCATACGTACAGAAGAAAATGGGACTCTGGTATGTCGACGGAGGCATGCACAAGCTGGCTGAAGGTTTAGTCCAACTTGGAAAAGAAGTCGGTGTGAGCTTTCATACAGGTGTTGAAGTGACAGCAATCGATACGAATGAAGAGAATGAAGTGACAGGTATAAAGCTTGGCAATGGTGAGCATGTCAGGGCTGATAAAATCGTTTCAAACATGGAAGTTATTCCCACCTACAAGCGACTTTTAAATGTCGATGCCGCCCATACAGATAAACTGGAAGAGACATTTGAACCAGCAGCATCCGGCCTCGTGCTTCACCTTGGTGTCGACCGGACTTACCCGCAGCTGGCTCATCACAACTTTTTCTTCTCTGAAAACTCCAAGCGTAACTACAAGACAGTCTTTAAAGATAAAGGATTGCCTGAGGACCCAACGATTTATCTTGTAAACAGCAACAAGACCGACCCGTCTCAGGCACCTGAAGGACATGAGAATATCAAGATCCTTCCGCATATTCCTTATAATCAGGATCGGCCGTTTACCGATGCTGATTATGCTCAGCTGAGAGAACGTGTTCTGATCAAACTGGAGCATATGGGTCTGACTGATTTGAGAAAACATATTGTAGTTGAAGATCAGTGGACGCCTGTGGACATTGAACAGACTTATTACTCTACACATGGCGCAATCTACGGTGTTGTTTCTGACCGGAAAAAGAACAAGGGGTTCAAGTTTCCTAAGAAAAGTGACCAGTACAAGAACCTTTATTTTGCCGGAGGATCGGTCAACCCCGGTGGCGGAATGCCGATGGTCACGTTAAGTGGGCAGCAAGTCGCCGACATCATCATAAATGAAGACAAGTAACACCTGGTAATCATATTGAGAGAAAGGATGTGCGCAGATGAGTGAGGGAATACTTGCCGTGCTCCTTTCTATCGGTCTGATGAGCGGGTGTTTCTTTTTGTTTAAAATACCCGCCATTCCTTTAACCAAATCTGACAGAAAGCTTCCGGGACTTTCTGTCATTATCCCGGCCAGAGACGAAGAAGAATCTCTGCCGAATTTATTGAAGTCCTTGAAAAAACAGACGTACAGACCCCTGGAAATTATTGTGGTGGATGATGCATCAACTGATGATACAGCTTTAATTGCGGCAGCTTACGATGCAAAAGTATTGTCAACTGAAGAATCAGAACTTGAATCAGGGGGGAAATCTGCAGCTTGCTGGATAGGAGCCGAAAAGGCAAAGGGAGAATGGCTGCTCTTCCTAGATGCTGACACCTACTTTGTCAATGACCGGGCGCTTGAATCAGTTGCTGATCAATATTTGAATCAACAGGACAAAGGCTTGTTATCCATACAACCCTTTCATGAGATAAAAAAAGTTTACGAAACAGCATCGATCGTTCCAAATATCATGGTCATGGCCGGTGTCAATCGGTATAGCCTGTTAGGTGGACAAATCGAAGGGAGAGGAGCTTTTGGCCCATTTCTACTGACGACGCGTAAGCAATATGAAGAATCTGGTGGACACAGGACTATACTGGACAGCCATATGGATGACATCGAACTGGCAAAACGGTATAAAGAAACGGGTTTACCTGTTAATGTGTTCAGTGGGAAGGAGGTTGTCCATTTCCGGATGTTCCCTGAAAGCTTTAGTCAGTTGGTCAACGGCTGGACTAAAAGCCTGATTCATGGATCGGAAGGGACCAACCCCTTAGTTCTGTTAAGTATTGCGCTGTGGATAGCGGGGATTTGCCTGTCGACGACTATACTGATTGGAACATTAGTTACCTTTGGACCAACAGGTATTCTACTTCCTAGTCTAATCTATTTCTTTTACTGTGTGCAGTTCAGGTGGCTGATGAACAAAGTCGGTCAATTTCCGCTATGGACAGCAGGATTTCCGGTAATTTATATCATTGTCTTTCTGTTTCTGTATCTCTTTTCAGTCTTTCAGGTGAAAATACTGAAAAGAGTCAGATGGCGGAACAGAGAAATAAAGTTTTAGGCTGAAAGGAGAAAGGATTGTTGAGGTTAGTGTGGGTAAACATAGCAGTATGGCTTTTTTTCCACGTGAGCATTTCACTCGGTCTCCTGAAAGTCCCCTACAGTTACTTTGGACCTGACCACCCGTCAGACATCTTATTCAGAGAGCGGTCCTTTGAACAAAAGGGGAAGCTCTGGAGAAATGTATTTTATGTACACAAATGGAAAGACAGACTCCCGGATGGTGCTTCACTTTTCAAGATGGGTTATAAGAAGAAACAGTTGGCTGATACGACAGTAGAAACAATGCAGCTGTTTATAATGGAAATGAAAAGGGCAGAACTGACTCATCTTCTGCTTCTTCTTCCTGCACCATTGTTTTTCTTGTGGAATCCAGTCTGGGCGGGTTTTGTCATGGTGTTCTATGCAATCATCGTAAATGTCCCATTTATTATTATTCAGAGATATAATCGTATCAGGCTGGCGATGATTGCTCAAAGAAGATATAAAAGAAGATGATTTTATTCCGAATCCGTGTTACTATATAAAAGTAAGTAAAATTAAAGGAGGATAAGGATGGGTAAAATAAATAAACTGATGGAAATAGGGTATGCTGAACTGAATGTGAGAGACCTGGATAAAATGACGCGTTACTATACTGATACAGTCGGACTTAGTCTGATTGAAAAAACTGACTCACAATCAAAATTAGGTATTGCAGAATCAGGAAAGGTCCTGCTTATTCTTGAAGAAACCCAAGGTCAGGATAACTTAGAAGTGAAAGCAGGTCTGTTCCATACCGCTTTTTTGCTTCCTGAGCGCAGGCATTTAGGAAATACATTATACAATCTTTTAAAAAATGAAGTGGCAATTGCCGGTGCTTCGGATCATGGTTATAGCGAAGCGTTATATCTGCAGGATCCTGAAGGCAATGGAATCGAGATTTACCGTGATAAGCCTAAAGAAGAGTGGGTGATCAACGATGACGGAACGATTCCAGGTGTGACAGAACAGATGGATGCACACGGCGTGCTGGACAGTCGGGATGAGAAAGTATCTCCATTATTTCCTGAAGGAACTGTCGTGGGTCATATACACTTGTCCGTATCAGACTTGAAAGAATCAGAGCAGTTTTATACTGATGCTCTTGGAATGGATTTGAAATACAAGTATGGTGCTCAGGCACGTTTTATTGCTGCTGGAGACTATCACCATCATATTGGAATGAACACATGGGCAGGTAGTGGCTTACCTAAGCGACGATCCGGCGATTTGGGACTACGTCAATTTACGCTTGTTCTGCCTGACCGGACAGATATTGATAAGCTGGCCGATCGTCTGTCAGAAAACGGTTATCCCTTCGAACGGGAACAGGACAGTTTGTCAGTAACTGACCCGAATGGCATCATTATTACCTTTAATGTTATAGAGTGAACTACCCACCACTTAAATTCTTTGGATTTTGAAGTGGGGGCTTCCTACGAACTCCATTCTTGTCTGCACAGACTTCATACAGACAGAGGA
>NZ_BAAADA010000102.1:8563-16030 GCF_039522005.1 Alkalibacterium indicireducens | reverse complement strand
GCTAACAGTTCCTACTGCCAAGTCTGTAGTGGACTTTCACCACCAAGTTGTCGCCCATGCCGGGCGCACGAAAGAAAGACCTTTAGTCATACTAAAGGTCTTTCTAACCAGATGTTTAATCTTACATGTGGATTGGTAATCCTAAAGCCGCTTCTGCAGCATCCATAACTGTTTCACCTAGAGAAGGGTGTCCGTGGATAGTCAATGCGATATCTTCAGCATTCATGCCACTTTCAATAGCTAAACCTAGTTCAGCAATGATGTCAGATGCACTGATTCCAGCAACCTGAGCCCCTACAATGACATTATCTTCTTTTGTAGTGATCAGTCTGACAAAACCTTCAGTAGCATTAAGAGACAATGCACGTCCGTTTCCGCCAAGTGGAAATTTAGTGACTTTAATATCCATATCCTGTTCTTTCGCTTCACTTTCTGTTAAACCGACAGAAGCAATTTCTGGATCAGTGAAGGCTACTGCAGGAAGTGCACGGTAATCTACTGCTACTTTCTTACCTGAGATAGCTTCCGCTGCTATTTTAGCTTCATAGCTGGCTTTGTGAGCCAGTGCAGGTCCAGGTACAACGTCTCCGATTCCCCAGATGCTTGGTACGTTCGTACGTCCCTGATTGTCCACTTTGATCAGGCCACGGTCTCCAACTTCAACGCCAGCCTGTTCAAGACCTAACTCGTCAGTGTTTGGACGACGTCCTACAGTAACAAGGACATAATCCACGTCAAGAGATTTTTCTTCTCCTTTAGCTTCATATTTAACTGTCACACCGTTATCTGAAACAACAGCTTCTTTAGCCATTGCATCAGTAACGATGTCAACGCCACGTGATTTAAAGTTTTTCTCAACAAGTTTGACCATGTCTTTGTCAAACCCATTAAGGATAGATGGCAGACCTTCAAGGATAGTGACTTCAGTACCCAAGTTAGCGTAAACACCTGCTAATTCAGAACCGATGTAGCCACCACCGACGATAGCCATTTTTCCAGGGATTTCAGATAAGTTCAATGCGCCAGTTGAATCAAGAACTCGTTCACCGAATTTAAATCCTGGGATTTCAACCGGACGGCTTCCTGTTGCAACAATAGCGTTGTTGAAAGAATAAGTCTGAGCTTTATCTTCACCCATAACACGTAGAGTGTTTTCGTCAACGAAGAAAGCTTCTCCGTCAAGGATCTCAACTTTATTCTTCTTAAGCAGAC
Source organism: Alkalibacterium indicireducens (assembly GCF_039522005.1). NCBI lineage: Bacteria > Bacillati > Bacillota > Bacilli > Lactobacillales > Carnobacteriaceae > Alkalibacterium > Alkalibacterium indicireducens. The sequence continues at coordinate 14,818 of NZ_BAAADA010000102.1, read as the reverse complement.
CTTCGACACCTTTAGTCAGTTTAGAAACAACCTGATTGTTCTTCCATTCCTGAGTTTTAGCGAAGTCGATCGTTACATTCTCAGATGATACACCAAAAGATGTAGAATCAAGAGAATCCTGGTATTTGTGACCAGCAGCGATCAATGCTTTAGATGGAATACATCCTACGTTCAAGCATACACCGCCGATATATTCTTTTTCTACAATAGCAACTTTCTGTCCCATTTGAGCAGCTCTGATTGCAGCTACGTATCCACCAGGTCCAGCGCCGATAACTACTGTATCCAGTTCAATTGCGAAATCTCCTACTACCATTTACGATTCACCTTATCCTTCCATTAATAATAATTCAGGATCTGCTAATAGACGTTTAAGTTCGTTCATAGCTTTCTGACCTGTCGCTCCATCGATTACTCGGTGGTCGAATACTAGTGACAGTGCAAGCATTGGAGCAGCAACGACTTCACCTTCGTCGTTAACAATCGCTTTTTTAGCGATACGTCCAACACCTAGAATAGCAACTTCAGGGTGGTTAATGATTGGTGTGAACCATCCGCCGCCAACAGAACCGATGTTGGAAATTGAAATAGAACCGTCAGCCATGTCGCTGGATTTCAATTTACCTTCGTGAGCTTTAGCTCCAAGTTCTGAAATTTCTGATGCAATGTCGAACATTGATTTCTTGTCAGCATCTGAAACAACTGGCACGTAAAGTCCCTGTTCAGTATCTGCAGCAATACCGATATTGAAGTAGTTTTTGTAAACCACTTCATCAGTTGTATCATCGATAGATGAGTTCAATACCGGGAATTTCTTCATAACTGAGATGACAGCTTTAACAATGTAAGGTAGGAATGTCAGTTTAACATCCTGCTCAGCAGCAATCGTCTTGAATTTAGTGCGGTGAGCCATCAATTTAGTTACATCAACTTCATCGAACAGTGATACTGAAGGAATTGTCAATGAACTGTTGACCATTGCTTTAGAGATTGCTTTACGAGTAGTAGACATTTTTTCTCTAGTTTCTTCATCAGAACGACCAGATTTGAATGGTTTCGCTTCTGAAGATACACGTTGAATGTGCTTGCTTTCAGTTGAAGTTCCTTCTTCAGAAGAAGACCCTCGATCAGCTGATTTAGATTCAGCAGATGCTCCGCCACCTTGCAGGAAGCTGTCGATATCGTCTCTAGTTGTACGTCCACCTTTACCAGTGGCTTCAACCAGGCTGATGTCTACATCTTTTTCACGCGCATATTGTCGAACAGATGGCATAGCCAGTACACGTTTATTCGGATCAGATGTTTTAACTACCTCACCGGAAGTAGCACCTTCTGAACCTGCTGGATCTGTTTCTTCTGTTCCAGCAGCAGTTTCTTCAGATGACATTTCAGATTCAGCTACTTCTTCAGTTGAATCAGCTTCTTCCTCGCCACCTTCATGTCCTTCTGCGTCGATCTCAACGATTGGATCTCCTACAGAAGCTACTGTACCTGGTTCAACTAAGAATTTTTTGATTGTTCCATCAACTGGAGAAGCTAGTTCCTCAACTGATTTATCGTTTTGGATTTCTGCAATCGAATCGCCTTCTTCAACTGTGTCTCCCTCAGAAACTAACCAGCTGACGATTTCGCCTTCAGCCATACCTTCCCCAACATCAGGGAGTTTAAATGTAAAAGCCATTATTTTTCTTCCCTTCTAAAATGATTTCATTTAAGAAATTAACTTTACTCAATAAGGAACAATCTTTCTATTCTCTTGTATCGAGTTAAAAAGAATGTTCCTTTTGAGTTACGGTATCAAATTATATTAAAATTCAACGGTTTCTTTGATTGAATCAGTAATGTCCTCAGCGTTCGGCAACCAAGCGTTTTCTGCTTGTCCGAATGGATAAACTGTATCAGGTGCTGTAACGAATCCGATAGGTGCTTCCAGAGAAAGGATTGCACGTTGAGACACTTCAGAAATAACCGTGTTTCCTACTCCAGCCATGCGCTGAGCTTCCTGAACCATGACCATGCGGCCAGTTTTCTCAACAGAAGCTACAACAGTTTCATAGTCGATTGGAGAAACAGTACGCAGGTCGATCACCTCAACAGATACACCGTCTTTTTCAAGCTGTTCAGCAGCTTTCAATGCTTCACGGACCATGTAACCATAGGCTACGACTGTTACGTCTGTTCCTTCTTTAGCTACAGCAGCTTTCCCTAGAGGTACAGTGTACTGTTCTTCAGGAACTTCATCACGGAAAGAACGGTAAAGTTTCATGTGCTCAAGGAAAACAACCGGATCTTCGTCACGGATTGCTGAAGTTAGAAGACCTTTTGCATCGTAAGGGTTTGAAGGGATAACAACTTTAAGTCCAGGAGACTGAGCCATTAGTCCTTCAAGACTGTCTGCGTGCATTTCAGGCGTGTGTACTCCTCCACCAAATGGTGAACGAACAACTGCCGGAAGGTGCAGTTTTCCACCCATACGGTAGCTGGTACGAGCCATTTGACCAACAATTGAATCCATTACTTCGAATACGAATCCGAAGAACTGGATTTCCATAACTGGACGGAAACCTTGAACAGCTAAACCAAAAGCCATTCCTCCGATACCAGATTCAGCAAGTGGAGTATCACTGACGCGATCTTCACCGTACTTGTCGAAAAGTCCTTGAGTCGCACGGAATACTCCGCCGTTTTTACCTACGTCTTCACCGAAAACCAGGACTTTTTCATCACGGGCCATTTCCTGATCAAGTGCTTCCGTGATTGCTTGAATCATTGTAAGATTCGCCATGATTATTTACTCTCCTTTGCTTCGTATTTCTCAATCTGCTCAGTAATGTTCTGACCAGGCTCATTGTACATGTTTTTCAGGAAGTCTGAAATTTTCATCTTAGGAGCTTGATCTGCTTCTTTAGCAGCTTGTTTGATTTCTTCTTTAGTTTCTTCAATCAGTTTTTCTTCCTGTTCTTCTGACCATAGACCTTTTTCAGTCAGGAAGTTACGGAAGCGGATAAGTGGATCTCTCTGTTCCCAGTAGTCAAATGATTCCTGTTCACGGTAACGTGTAGGATCATCACCTGAAGTTGAGTGAGGGCCGAAACGTGACGTGATTGTTTCAATCAACACTGGTCCGTTTCCTGCAGCAGCCCATTCACGAGCCTGTTTAGTAACAGCATATACTGCAAGTGGGTCCATTCCATCAACTTGAACACCAGGGATACCTGCAGCAGCAGCTTTCTGAGCAAGTGTGTTAGCAGCAGACTGCTTCTCACGTGGAGTAGAGATTGCATACCCATTGTTTTGGATAAAGAATACGACAGGTGCTTTGTAACGTCCGGCAAAGTTCATCCCTTCGTATACATCACCTTGAGAAGATCCACCGTCACCAGTATAAGTGAATGTCACTTCATCTTCTTTCCCAGCCATTTTCTGTCCCACGGCATTACCCATTGCTTGAATAAATTGAGCACCGATAATGATTTGAGGTGGAATAGCGTGTAAATCTTCAGGATAGTTGTTTCCTTCTACATGTCCACGAGACCATAAGAAAGCCTGTGATACAGGTAGACCGTGCTGGATCAACTGAGGTACATCACGGTACCCAGGATAGAACCAGTCCTGTTTCTTAAATGCAAAATGACTTGCTAACTGAGAAGCTTCCTGCCCCATAGTAGGTGCATAGAAACCTAGTCTTCCCTGACGTGCAAGTGCCATTGAGCGATCGTGAAGAACACGTGACCACACCATTCTTCTCATTAATTCTACTAATTCATCATCAGATAAATCCGGCATAATGTCTTCGTTGACGATTTTCCCATCTTTATCCAGAATTTGAACCATCGGAAACGAAGCTTCGATTGTACTTAGTAATGCTTCGTAATCAACTGGTTGCTTTGCCATAGATTACCCATTCCTCTCTGTTTTTAAAGTTCAATATAACAGATAATATCCCCTGTTACATTTTAATCCATTCCTTTCTAAATCTATCATGATTCATGAATTAATGCAAGCGATATTCATGCAGTGTCGCAGTATAAATCCTTGATGTTAAAGCAATTACAGCCCATTGTGATAACTATAACAAACACGCTGTTATACTTTTCCCATACGATACCCTCCGGAACTCGATTAATTAAAGTAATACAGGCATTTTATCTGTTATATAAAAGAACTTAGAGCTATGTCTTTGTACCATTGGAAGGATAAGCAGCTTTTCGCATGTGAATCAGATCACTATTTATTATTAGAATACTTTTATTTTGACTATAGGAATATTTGAGGTGCGGGACCTATTCATATTTGTTAGAATAGGAAAAGAATAATAGCATTGGAGGTTATATGCGTGTTAACTATGAAAGATGTCATTAGAGAAGGACACCCTACTTTAAGACAAATTGCTGAAACAATTGAATTTCCTTTAGATCCTGAAGTAAAGTCGCTCGCAGAAGATATGCTTCAGTTTTTAAAGAACAGTCAGGACCCTGACCTTGCTGAAAAGTATGAATTGAGACCTGGAGTGGGAATCGCAGCTCCCCAGGTCGATGTATCTAAAAGGCTGATTGCTGTACATGTCCCTTCGGCAGATGAAGAAGACAGCACCCTCGAGTTCAGCGCTGTGATGATCAACCCTAAAATCATCAGTCATTCTGTCCAGCAGACTTGCCTGTCAGATGGAGAAGGCTGCCTGTCTGTCGACCGCGAAGTTCCAGGCTATGTCCCGAGACACAAGCGGATTAAAGTGGATTACTTTGACTTGGACGGAAAAAAACAGAGCATTCGACTGAGAGATTTTCCGGCAATTGTCGTCCAGCACGAAATCGATCACCTGAACGGCATCATGTTCTACGATCGAATCGATCCTGAAAATCCATTGGCACTTCCAGATGACATTGATGTCCTAGGTACAGTAGAAGAATAATATGAATGTGAATTGCCTAAATAATAATGTAAATAGACGATAGTCCTTCCGGCCTCTTTAAGCTGGAAGAACTATCGTCTTTTCAATTTAGGTTAAATTATAAATCAGCGTTCCTCTACTCTAATTTCTTCCGCAGGATCCACCGGTTCTCTCAGCTGTCTTCTCTTCTGCTGCTGATACTGAATTGCTTCCAGCAGAGGAATCATAATGGCTGCTACGAAGCCTCCTGCAAACCCGTTATTATATAAATTGATCCCACCGTGCAGATACCCTGTATTGCTGACGACACTAAGGTGAAGTGCGCCGGCAAGAATACCGATCAGCGTGCCGTAGCGACCTGCTATAGGCGCGATCGTCGTCCCGAACAACCTTGCGATCACTACCGATGTTGCACTCATGTCGTATCCATTGATATATCCCATCAAGGTGACCCCTATGAGAATAGGAAGAACATTGCGAAGGTGTTTCCCGAATGCACCGAACCCGACAACTGTAAGTATCCCACCAATAGCCGGTCCGTTTATTTCTCCGCCATGAAACAGCACATAAAATGTCGAGACAAAACCTAGCAGTGCCATATTGATCAGGGTAACACTGAATCCGTTGGTAGTCAGAAAGTCAGTGGACAGCTGGCCGGAATGCTTGATCAGTGCGCCATAACCATTCAGCGTCCAGGAATTTAAATACAGCCCCCCTACTAGCATCAGAGTAAACAAAGTAAAAAAAATGATAGTAAATGGCTGATTGTTTCCGCTGGATATCATTGAAACGGGTTCAATGTCTCTACCAGTACTTCTCAGAAGTGAGGTAAAAATTGTTCCAACTATACCGCTGGTGAAACCAACGTTGTAGACACTGAAACCTTTTGTAAACCCGACAAAGTGCTTAGCCAGAGGCGGAAGGATAAAGCCAGCAACAAATCCGACTAAGTATCCATAAAAAATACCCAACGGGAGCGGCAGACCTATATTGAATGTCACTTCACTCACCAGCGGTCCAAGTGCTGTCCCGAATAAAGCGGCCAGCAAGGATTTCTCTGCCGGGACTTCCGTTACCCTTGCATAAGCAAAAGCACCCAGAACGATCGGCATGGAATTATACAGGTTTTTACCAAAAAATGAAAAGGCAGCTACTGTAAAGACAGCGGCAATAATCGGACCGTTGACTTTCGCCCGCGTCAGGCGGATGATACCAATAGAATGCGCTGTCAATAATGCAGAAGTGAACTACCCACCACTTAAATCCTCCGGATTTTGAAGTGGGGGCTTCCTACGAACTCCATTCTTGTCTGCACAGATTTCATGCAGACAGAGGAATCGGATATGGGTAGGCTCAAAAGGCAG
>NZ_BAAADA010000102.1:0-8529 GCF_039522005.1 Alkalibacterium indicireducens | reverse complement strand
CAAATGAGAACGACATTTACCACTTCAAGCTATCGCTTGACCGAAATTCATCTCCCACTTTCACTGGTGCTTCGCACCCATACGCTTAGAAGTGGGAGACTTCTTTCGGAATTACGTTAAAAAGCGTAGCGCCTACGTTTGAAAGTGCAAAATAATCGGTTGTCAGATTGGCTGGAGAAGTTAAGATCGTAATCTGTCCAGTGATGATTTCCTGAGGGGTATTGAATAAGAATGCCAGAGAAGCAAAAAACAGTGCCAGACTAAATAGAAAGCCATACTTCACATTCTGTGATATGACAGTGTATTGAGTAATATGCAGCTGGTTTTCAGATATCACATCAATTCCTCTTTCCTCAGCGTAGTTACGCTAGATGGTTGAATGGAGATAGACGGGCTCGAACCGACGACCTCTTCGCTGCCAGCGAAGCGCTCTCCCAACTGAGCTATACCCCCTGCGTCATACTTCCCTATTATTACTCATAGACCTTATTTTGTCTATAAGTTCATAGAAAAAAGGCTGGTTTCCCAGTCATTTTTCACAAGATTGACACAAAATCAAATCAAAGATAGCCCAATTTTTCAAGAGCCAGCTGAATCCCATTCTGACTACTGCTTGCTGTAACAAGATCAGCAACTTTCTTTACGTCGTCTTCCGCATTCCCCATCGCTACTCCTGTTCCAGCATTTTCAATCATCTCCAGATCATTAAACCCATCACCGAAAGCTACGATATTGTCATTGCTGATATTGAGTTGTTTCGCCAGACGCTCGATAGTCGAAAACTTGGATCCTCCAGCAGGCAGGACATCTACTCCTGTTTCGTGCCACCTTACAAATCTGAAATGATCGAACTGTCCCTCTTCATATAAAGAGGCTTCTTCTTCTGAGTAAAAGATCAGACACTGCACTAATGGGTACTTTTCGTGATAGTCATGATTCTGTTCCGGTACTGGAAACCCTACATGAGCCATCCCTTTCTCCATGCGTTCATTTGGCTGACTACTTCGTCTTCTTAGTTCATCTACCGTCTCATAGACCATCTGATGGCCATTATCATCAGCCATGGTAATTAGACGATCGAGCTCATCTTTGTTCAGAGAATTGGTATAGATTGAATCGTGCTTGTAATATGCGGCTGCACCGTTGCAGACGATATAGTTTTCAATAGCCAGTTCCTTAATGACTTCTGAAGCCATCGTGCGGTTCCTGCCAGTCGCAATAGCCACTTCGTAGTTTTCGGCCAGTTTCTTGACTGCCTGTCTCGTACTTTCGGGAAGCTGCTTATGTTCATCCAGTAGAGTGCCGTCAATATCGAATACGAATAGTTTCCTGCTTGTCATATCTACCATACACTTCCTTTTTTTACTGCTATTCTCTTACTATATACATAAAACTACATTTACTCAATGCTTAATTCGTAGTTTGTTTGGATGATGACGGCTTGCCTTCCTATACTTATTATTTTCATTATGGTAATATATTTATAGCAGTGGCTAGTACCCACTAAACAGACCTGATGAGATTTATCATATTTTTGTAAGTATTCATTAGCAAACTGAAATCAAACACTATAAGGAGACGTTTATATGAAACCAAATATCAAGAACAATGAAACGGCAGTCTATGCCTTAGGAGGACTGAATGAGATAGGAAAGAACACTTACGCTGTTCAATTCCAGGATGAAATCATTCTAATCGATGCAGGGATTAAATTCCCGGAAGACGACCTTCTGGGTATCGATTATGTCATTCCTGACTATAGCTACCTGATAGAAAATCAGGATAAAATTAAAGGGCTTTTTATTACACATGGACACGAGGATCATGTCGGTGGGATCCCTTTCCTTCTTAAACAGCTTAACATCCCTATATATGCTAATAAACTGGCCCTGGCTCTTATCAAGAATAAATTGAACGAACACAACCTGCTGCGTTCTGCTACACTTCACGAGGTCAACGAAGATACGGTCACTAAATTCAGAAAGACTACAGTATCATTCTTCAGAACCACTCACAGTGTGCCGGAATCATATGGTATCGTTGTAAAGACTCCGAATGGAAACATTGTACAAACTGGAGACTTTAAATTTGACTTCACCCCAGTTGGGGAGCCTGCAAACATCCATAAGATGGCTAAAATCGGAGAAGAAGGCGTGCTTGCCCTTCTATCGGATAGTACCAACGCTGAAGTACCAAACTTTACTAAATCTGAACAGGTAGTCGGTGATTCTATTCGCAGCCTTTTGAAAAAAATCGATGGCCGCATCATCTTTGCGACTTTTGCTTCAAATATTTCCCGTATCCAGCAAGTCGTGGAAGCGGCTAACAAGACTGGCCGAAAGATTGCAGTATTTGGAAGAAGCATGGTTAATGCGATGGAAACCGGTCAGGAGCTTGGATACATTCAAGCTGAAGAAGGCACCTTCATCCATCCGAACGAACTGAAACGCTATAAAGATAATGAAATGCTAATTCTATGTACCGGATCTCAGGGCGAACCGATGGCAGCACTGAGTCGAGTCGCAAATGGAACGCACAGACAGATATCCATTCAGCCTGGGGATTCAGTGATTTTCTCCAGTTCTCCAATTCCCGGAAACACTGTCAGCGTAAACCGTGTCATCAATCAGCTGCTTGAAGCTGGTGCGAATGTCATCCACGGAAAAATCAACAATATTCATACTTCTGGACACGGTGGTCAGGAAGAACAGAAATTGATGCTTCAACTGATGAAACCTAAATACTTTGTTCCTATTCACGGCGAACATCGTATGCAGAAAATACACGCTTCTCTTGCGCAGAAAACAGGCGTACCAGAAGAAAACTGTTTTGTTCTGGACAATGGTCAAATCGTCGCATTTACTGAAAACAGTGCAAGACGCGCCGGAGATTTTGACGCTAAAGATGTTTATGTTGATGGAAGTGGAATAGGAGACATCGGTAACGTTGTCTTGAGGGACAGAAAAATACTTTCTGATAATGGTCTAGTTGTAGTCGTCGCCACAATCGATCCTAAAAAGAAAGAAGTTCTTGCCGGACCGGATATTATCTCAAGAGGCTTCATTTATATGAGAGAATCAGAAGAACTCATTCAAAATGCACAGAAAATAGCCTATAAGAGCATCCGTAAGTCGTTCGAGCACAACACTGTCAATGAATTTAAAATGAGAAACGACCTGATCGAAGATATCAAGCAGTTCCTCTTTGCAGAAACTGAAAGACGACCAATCATCCTTCCAGTTATCTTAACAAATTAAAATAAAAGTGAGCGGACAATGATTATGTCTGCTCACTTTTTTTATTGTTTAAAATCGGCTACTCTTTGACCAGGTCATGTCTGAACGCATATATTGCCACCTGAGTTCTATCTTCCACATCCAGCTTCGACAATATATTTGATACATGCGTCTTGACTGTCTTTAGAGTGATGAAAAGCTCATCCGCTATTTCCTGATTGGTATACCCCTTGGAAATAAGCTGAACCACTTCATTCTCTCTGTTAGTCAGAAGTTCATGCGGATAATGCTTCAAAGATTCTTCTTTCTTCTCCTCCATGATCGTACTGACTTCGTCCTCGATATAATTATGCCCATTATAAGTATCTCTGACAGCTTTTGCTATTTCCTGAGCCGTAGATGTTTTAAGAATGTAGCCACAAGCTCCAGCCTGCATTGCCGGGTACACTTTTTCATCATCAATGAAACTCGTCAGGATTATAATTTTAGCCTCCGGCCATTGTCCCATAAGCTGCTGGGTAGCTTCCGTTCCGTCCATTACTTCCATAACCAGGTCCATTAGAATAATGTCCGGCTTCTCCTGAAGGGCAAGCTCTACTCCTACTTTTCCATTCTCGGCTTCACCCACCACTTCAAAATCATCCTGTACTGAAAAAAAGGATGACAACCCAAGACGTACCATTTCATGATCATCTACTAACAACAACCGTATCACATAGTTTCCTCCTCTATACTATTGGTACATTGATCTCAATTCGTGTGCCGACATTTTTAAGTGAAATGATTCTCACATTCCCACCCATGCCTTCGATTCGTTCTCTTATATTATGTAGTCCGTAACTGCCTGCTTTCTTATCTTCCACTTTAAAACCGACGCCATCATCGATAACACTTAACTGTACCGTATCTCCGTTTTTTGTCAAATAGACTTCCAGTTCCTTTGCTTTGGCATGTCTGAGTACATTGGACAACAGCTCCTGAATGATCCTGAAAAAGTGGTCTTCCATGGTCTGAGCCATTGTAATCGAATCGATTGAGTAGTGGATAACGATATCTATCTTCCCTCCCAGTTCCTTCAACAGCTGTTCTATCCCCTCCTTCAATGATTTACCGTCAAGCTGGATCGGTCTGAGATGAAGAAGCAGAGCCCTCATTTCGGTCTGTGAGGCATTTATCGTCTGTTCAACCATCTGGAGCTGTCTGATGATCGAATCAGGACAGTTATCTATCTGCTGATTCACTGCAGACAGCATCATTGAGGATGCGAACAGCTGCTGGCTTACTGAATCATGCAGTTCTCTGGCAATACGATGCCGTTCCTGCTCCAGGATTTCCTCTTTCGTTTCACTGCTCACTCCGCCGGATTCCTGAGCATTTCTTAAAGCCTGATCTGCCATGAACATCAGTTTTTCATGCAGGTTGAGAAACTGCCTGTCGACTTCTTCGCTCACCTGCAGCGGTGTATCCAATGAGTACATATTTAAAAAAATTGAGGCGGAATAATGACCTTGGCTCATCATTCTTAGTCCTTCTTCGACTTTCCTCAGTTTCTTTCTCTCAAAAGCTCTTAGATAAGTAAGCGTACTGACAGACAGAACAAATGAGAAAAGTATCAGGTAAACGATCAGCGAAATACCAATGAAATTCGCCTGGTAAAATACGCTTATCCACTGATTTTCTGATAGGAAGAGCAGAATGAAAATAGTTATGAATACTAAGGTAAACAGATACAGAATAAAAAATTTTGCCAGTAAAGATAGAGACTTTTTCATAAATAAATCACCTCTACTTCACCGACAAGCGTATTGGCCACGATCCTCAACTTTCTAAGTGAAGACTGATAATCCTTCGACTGCCACTTTATGGTTTCATTCTTGAGGTCATATTCTTCTGTATCGATAACCAGTTTTCCCAGAGTCAGACTGATATCTAGAGACAGCGCGACATCCTTGGGGACAATGACTTTTGTGTCTCCGAACCCTTTTCTGATGATAATAGTATTTTCTTTTTTGGGTAAAATAGTATTACCTAAATCAAAGAAAGTATCTCCCATCATCTTTGTAAAATTCTTGTCGTTCCACTCGAAAACTTTTTTTCCTTCCGAGTCGTCACCGAACCATCTGTTTCTCGTAAACTTCATTTCTGTTTCAGTCTCTTCATCCCATTCTACTGATATAAACTCCTTCTCATGCCAGTATTTATTTCTTCGAAATAAAGGATCCCTTATAGTACGTGAAAGTTTACTGTCAGAGTTGAACTCTACTATAAGAAACACACTGATAATGGCCCAGAAGGCACTGGTAAATACAAGTGACAAAGCAAAAAACACTACACTTGTCCAGAGCCACTGTGACTTTTTCCCGTCGTCAGTCCTTGAGAACTTGTATAGCAGGAGAAAGAACAACCCGGCAATAAAGAACAGGAGAAGCATCCACGTATTAAATAGCTGATAGAACAGCCAGACGAAAAGTAAAATCATGATCGATCTGTAAATTGAAGAACTCATGAGCAGCTCCCCTCCTCTTTGTTATAGTTACAGTATAACTAAATAGCAGCTTAATAGCACTAGCTTCAATGAAAAATCAGGCTCAGGTTGGATAAAAAAGGGCTGAAAGAAGAGGAAATCTCTCCTTTCAGCCCTGTTAATCAAAATACGTTTGTGATTTCAACTTCCATTGTTCCGCCAGGTGTATTAATCTGGACTTTGTCTCCGACTGTCTTCCCTAAAAGCGCCTGCGCTATAGGAGATTCATTGGAAATTTTACCTGAAAATGGATCTGCTTCTGCTTTTCCAACGATTGTGTACTCTTCCTCGATTCCGTCCGGCAGTTCTTTAAAGATAACTGAACGTCCAAGAGTGACTTCACCCTCCTTGGAGTTGGAGCTGTCGATGATCTGTGCATTCTGAAGCATGTTTTCGATCGTACTGATACGCCCTTCAATAAATGCCTGTTCATCTTTCGCAGATTCGTATTCAGAGTTCTCTGACAGGTCTCCGAATCCTCTGGCAATTTTTATTCGCTCAACGACCTCTTTACGTTTTACCGTTTTCAGTTCGTTCAATTCATTTTCTAACTTTTCTTTTCCTTCTAATGTCATTGGATAGACTTTTTCTGTCATCATTTCATTCACCTCATAAAAAATACTTTTATACCTTACTGTTTAGAATCAATTGTTAAAATAATTTAAGAAAGAGCTGTCAACTAATTTCTCAATGGAACTAAGATACCACGAACATATGACGTTGTAAAGCGTTTTTAAGAATTAAGCGACCCTAATCAAAGGGAACGCTCTTCAAATATTGTATGAATCTTTGTAGTCATTAAATCGATCGCTACCTGGTTTCTTCCCCCTTCAGGGATGATCAGATCTGCATATTTTTTCGTTGGTTCGATAAATTGAGCATGCATGGGTTTGACCACTGTCAGATACTGGTCGATGACACTGTCCAGTGTTCTTCCACGTTCTTCAATGTCCCTCTTAATACGACGAATGATCCTGATATCGTCATCTGTATCAACATACAGCTTGATATCCATTAGGTTTCTTAAGCGGACATCTTCAAGGATAAGTATGCCTTCCAGAATAATTACTTCTTTAGGATCCTGAGTGATTGTCTCTCCACTTCTCGTATGTTTTGTATAATCATACACAGGTTTTTCGATACTATTATAACCTAGTAGCTCGTTCAGATGATTGATCAGCAGGTCAGTATCAAAGGCAAACGGATGATCATAATTGGTTTTTAGTCTTTCTTCAAAACTTAAATGATCCTGATTTTTATAATAAGAATCCTGTTCCAGCATCATTATGGACTTCCCAGGGAAATAGTTGTATATCGCCTGACTGACACTGGTTTTTCCACTTCCAGAACCTCCTGTTACACCTATGACTATTGGTTTATGCTTATCGTCCATGCTTTAATTCCTTCCCTGTTTCTATTTAAATGGTTTTCTCAAGAAAAGCACTGAGCTCTTGTGAACTCAATGCTTTTTTATTATCTTAAATATTTGTTTTGATATTCAAGGTGCTGTTCGTATGTCTCAGAAAAATATATCTTCCTAGTAGATAGATCTGCCAGGAAAAACATGTAATCTGTCTCAGCCGGGTTCATACTTGCCCTAATGGACTCTTCATCCGGGTTATTGACCGGCCCAGGTCCTAATCCTCTGTGTTTATACAAATTGTACGGCGAGTCCACTTCAAGATCATCATATGTGATCCGTTCCTGGTGTTCTCCCAACGCGTAAGTGACACTCACATCGGTCTGAAGAGGCATGTTGATTTCCAGGCGGTTATAGAATACTCCTGAAATGAGTTCCCGGTCTTCATAAGTTATTCCTTCACGTTCTATGAAAGAGGCCATCGTAAGTATTTCGTGCACTGTGGTTTCTCTTTCCTCTATTTCCGCATAATACTGCTCCATAACTTGGTTCATTCTTCCAAGCATCTGGGTCACCAGTTCTTCTAGCGTAGTATCTGCAAATACTTCATAAGTAGCGGGGTAAAGGTAGCCTTCAAGTGTATAGAGCGTTTCTTCTCTCAGGTCCAGGGCTCCTTCAAGCAATTGAGGATACCGTTCCGCTGATGCTTCAAGAAACGCATCATCTTCTACCAGTTCGAAGAATTCCTCGATAGTATACTCAGTCTGATTCTCAACGACAATGGCTACCTGCTCGATCGTGTAGCCTTCGGGAATAGTTAGCCTGCCCGTTGACTCTTCTGTTATCGGAGTACCGCCTTCCTGCAAATAGGTGACGATTTCATCAGTCGACATTGATGGAGAGAATAAGTAGTACCCGGCCTGAAACCCTTCTTCACCCGTGAATCTCAAATGGTAATTGAAGACAAAGGCGCTTCGAATGATGTTGTTTTCTTCCAGAATACGTGCAATATCCGTTCTTGATGATCCGATGGGAATCTCAACAGGAACATCCTCATTGCTTTCAGCTTCCAGTGGTTCCAGGGAGGTCGTATAATAATGATACCCCGATACCACTAGTATAATCAGTAGTATGATTAATATAGAAACAATACTCAGAACAATTTTCCTTACTGTTTGAGTAGATTGTCTGTTGGGCATAAACTGTCCATCCTTTACCTGTGTAAGTTATCTCTATCATTATACACAAATTGCAATACAAGCGAAACATTTATTTTGGCTAGCTTGTGCCCATAAGCATAAAAGAGAGTTAACCAATATTTTGAAATTCAGTTCAATCGAGTAGGGGGTAAATAATTAATTTATTTACCGTCCTCTCACACCACCGTACGTACGGTTCCGTATACGGCG
>NZ_BAAADA010000101.1:0-5078 GCF_039522005.1 Alkalibacterium indicireducens | reverse complement strand
AAGTGATAGTGATTAACGTTTGAGGTGATAGGCTTTCTAGCGGGTAAAACTTTATACTTTCCTATTCTAAAAAAAAAGCCGAGATCAGCTGATCTCGACATAACAAAAGTAATTACTTTTTATTTTACTGCGTCTTTCAATGCTTTACCAGCTTTGAATGCAGGGACTTTGCTTGCAGGGATCTGGATTTCTTCCCCAGTTTGAGGGTTACGTCCTTTACGTGCAGCACGATCACGTACTTCAAAGTTACCAAAGCCAATTACTTGAACTTTTTCACCTTCAGCTAGTGAATCTTTGATTGTTTCGAAAACCGCTTCTACTGCTGCAGTCGCGTCTTTTTTAGTAAGGTCAGCTGTTGCTGCTACTTTTTCGATTAATTCTGCTTTATTTGCCATTGTATTCTTTCACCTCCTCAAAAGAAGATCGATGCATGAAGACCATTAAGTCCACTTGCGATCTTGCAACATTCCTTTGTTTTGAATGTAATGGGTGAAATAGTCTATTCTTGACATTTCATTTAAAAAGATACCACAGAATCGTTGATACTGCAATGGTTTTGTCAAATTCTCTTCCATTCCTCACATAGGGCCAGCCGATTATTTTGTTAGAAACTACTTTCGTCGTCTCGGTATAATACGAATAGGTGTTCCTTCAAATCTGAATGTATCACGGAATCTGTTCTCCAGATACCTTGCATATGAAAAGTGCAGCAGCTCCGGATCGTTCACAAATATAACGAATGTCGGAGGTGATACAGCGACTTGGGTCGTATAATAGATCTTCAGACGGCGCCCTTTATCAGTAGGCGTCGGATTCGTAGCGACGGCATCCATCACGACATCGTTCAAGATTGAAGACTGAATTCGAAGATTTCGGTTCATAAATACTTCTTCAATTTTATCCGGCAGCAGGTGAAGACGCTTTTTGGTCATAGCGGATACGAAAATGATTGGAGCATAGGCTAAGTACTGAAACTCATCTCTGACATCCAGTTCAAATTCCTTCATTGTATTTGTTTCTTTCTCAATCGTGTCCCACTTGTTGACGACCAGTATGATTCCTTTGCCAGCTTCATGAGCATAGCCGAATACACGCTTATCCTGCTCTCTGATACCTTCTTCAGCATTAATGACACATAAGACCACATCAGAACGTTCAATTGCTCTCATTGCTCTTAGAACACTGTATTTCTCTGTATCTTCGTATACTTTCCCTTTTTTACGCATGCCTGCGGTATCGATCATGACAAAGTCACGGCCATCTTTCGTTTCAAAACGCGTATCGACCGCTTCTCTAGTCGTTCCTGCTATATCAGAGACAATGACTCTTTCCTCTCCGATAATGGCATTAACCAGGCTGGATTTCCCTACGTTGGGTCTTCCGATCAGACTGAACTTGATAGTTGATTCATCGTATTCTTCTTCCATGTCTTCAGGAAATTCCTTGATCACTGCATCCAGAACATCTCCAAGTCCCAGTCCATGAGCCCCTGAGATAGGATACGGTGTGCCTAGACCTAATGAGTAGAACTCATAGATTTCCGTACGTAATTCCGGATTGTCTGCTTTATTGACAGCCAATATGATCGGCTTTCCAGACTTGAATAATATAGGCGCGACCTGTTCGTCTTCATTAGTGACACCTTCTCTGACACTGGTCAGCATGATGATCACGTCAGCTTCTTCGATAGCGATTTGAGCCTGATTTCTAATCTGAATATTCAACGGTTCATCTTCCATAGTGATCCCACCGGTATCGATAAGAGAGAATTCTCTGCCAAGCCATTCGGCATCAGCATAGATTCGGTCTCTTGTGACTCCCGATGAATCTTCTACTATAGAGATACGTTCGCCAACTATTCGATTAAAAATAGTGGATTTGCCCACATTTGGTCTTCCAACGATCGCTACTGTTGGTTTAGTCATTCAAACACCTTCTTCCATAACACTTTGCTTTAAATAGTCACACCCAACTAAAGCAGGCATAACACCTGCTTTAGTTGGGTGCGGTAATAATATACCGATTTGTTTAGCTGACTAGTCTTCGTCGCTGTCGTTATCCATAAATCCAGATAACTGGTCGCCGATCTGGTCACCTAGAGTAAACGCACCTTCGGCATCATCATCACGAAGTGAAGGCTGTTTAACTGAAAGTCTTTCATTCTGAGAAGACTGCTGGGGTGCCTCTTTAGCAGGAGCACTTTCGGTGTTTTCTGTGAGTGCTTTGATGCTTAGAGAAACACGTTCTTCCTGAGGATTGACACTCAGAACTTTCACTTCAATTTCTTCGTCTTTAGCTACAATTTCATGAGGAGTTTCCACATGTTTATGAGCCATTTCAGAAATATGAACTAATCCTTCAACACCAGGTTTCACTTCAACAAAGGCGCCGAAGTCAGTCACTCTTTTCACTTTACCTTTAACGACTGTTCCAGGAGCAAGCTCTTCTTCAACGTTATCCCACGGTCCAGCTAGTGTTTCCTTGATAGATAGGGAGATGCGTCCCTGTTCTTTATCGACTTTTAGGACTTTAACGTCTACCTGATCACCAATAGACAATTTGTCTTTAGGATGATTGATACGCTCATGAGCAATTTCTGAAATGTGAACCAGACCATCTGCACCACCGACATTGACGAATGCGCCAAAGTTGGTCAGACGAACGACTTCACCAGAAACTACAGATCCTTCTTCAAGGTTTTCAAGAGCTTTCTCTTTTTCAGCAGCCTGTTCTTTTTCAAGCAGAACTTTACGAGATAAAATCAGCTGGCGCTCATTCGGATCGATTTCTAGAATCTTGAATGTGTAGGTTTGTCCTTCAAACTGACTTAAATCGCTGACAAATGATGTATCCATCTGAGACGCAGGTACAAACCCTCTAACGCCCAGATCAACTGTCAATCCGCCTTTAACTACTTTAGATATAGGTGCTTCAACTGTTTCATCATTATTATATTTTTCCTGAAGCTCTTCCCAGACTTTACGCTGATCGACACGCTTCTTGGATAGTATGAAGCTTCCCTGTTCTTTATCTTTTATATCTCTTAGTACGACTACATCGATAACATCTCCGACAGAGACGATATCTGATGGATGATCAAAGCGTTCAGAAGCAAGCTCTCTAGGAGGGATGTGCCCTTCCTGTCCTCCACCAAGACCGACAATAACTTGTTTTTCATTGTCGATGGCGAGTACTTCACCTTTGACTAAATCACCCGGTGTAATGTCGACAACGTCTTTCATAACGTCTGACATTGACTCCGAATGCGTGTCATCTGTTTCAACAGCAGGCTGAACTTGAGCCTCTTCGTTTTCTGCAATCACATCTTCTGGAGATGTATCAGCAGATGAATTTACTTCAACTTGTTCATTCGCTGTTTCCACCGCTTCTTCGTTTGTCACTTCTTCTTCATTTCTGTTTTCTTTTTCTGTCATCTTTGTATGCCTCCAATACCAATAATTCCTACACTATTAATTGTACCGAATATGCTTTTTAAATTCCAGTAAAACATTTTCAGTTAAAAATCACCGTTTAGTTTAACTTAGTGCTAATCAATGACTTGATTTTTTCGACTACTTCTTCAATAGACAATTTAGTCGTATCGATGCGCACCGCATCCTCTGCCTGCTTAAGCGGTGATGTGTCTCGCGTTGAGTCCTTATAGTCTCGTTCAGCGATATCTTTTTTCAATTGTTCCAGATCAGAGAAAATACCTTTGCTTCTGTTTTCCTTGTGGCGGCGTTCAGCCCGCTCCATTACGCTAGCCACCAGAAAAATCTTTACATCCGAATCCGGAAGAACAACTGTACCAATATCTCTTCCGTCCATGACCACACCATTATTTTCAGCTAGTTTCTGCTGACGGGTCACCATCTCTTCTCTTACTAGCGGGTGAGCCGCTACGATTGAAACAGTATTAGTCACATTATTCTTACGAATATCTTCAGTGACATCTTCATTGTTCAGATAGACAGACTGGGCCATGTTTCTCTTTTTCAAACTGATATCAGTATGTTTAAGAAGCTTAAGTAGTGCATCCTCATCTTTTATATTAACACTTTTTCTTAAAGCTTCATAAGTCAGCGCTCTGTACATTGCACCTGTATCGACATAAATCAGGCCAAGATCGTCTGCTATGCGTCTGGCCACCGTACTTTTCCCCGAAGAAGCTGGTCCATCAATAGCAATCGTTACATTATGGGTTTCCATTCACTTTACACATCCAATATAATATTTTAGCAATTATTCAACTCGGAGTTCCTGTCCTACAAATACTGTTTCTACCGTCAATCCGTTCAGTTGCATCAGTTCTTCAGTACTCATCCCGTGGTTCAGAGCGATACGATACATATTATCTCCTGCTTTAACCGTATAGTACTCTCCCTGACCAGCAGGTTCTGGTTCTGGTTCGGGTTCGGGTTCGGGCTCTGGTTCAGGCTGAGGTGCCGCTGGCTGCTCAGTTACTGGGGGTGTCTGAACATTTTCCTGTACTTCTTCCAGTTCAGGCTCCACTTCTGGCTCTGGTTCATTTTCTTCCTCATCTGGTTCCTCATCTTCGATTTCCGGTTCTTCCTCTTCTGGTTCCTCATCTTCGATTTCCGGTTCTTCCTCTTCTGGTTCTTCTACATCATTGACAGCCAATGACTGCTCAACTGAGGGGGATGAGGGATCCTCGGACATATCTTCTCTGTTTGAAAACCATGCATATGCAGATATAGGTAAAATAATCAATAATGCCAAAAAAATAACAGTTACAGTTAAAATAGGGGAAATACTCTGTTCTCTTTCTCTTTTCGCTTTTCTGGACATCGGTTCATCATCAGTATAATCAACTTCTTCATCAAAACGTTTGGACCAGAGTTCTTCCATCGATTCACGATCTTTTTTACTCATTCATATACTCCTCTCAAACTAATCGTGTCTCATTATATCATAGAATCCTTATTCTTTGAGTCTAGCTTTGTAAATTAAATAAAAATTTTAGCTTGTCCTGCCACAGATCTTCACTCGGGAGTTTAACAGCTGGAATCAATAAAAAGTGACACAAAGTCTGTTATAGCTTTACTTTTTTGTCAAAT
>NZ_BAAADA010000100.1:0-16684 GCF_039522005.1 Alkalibacterium indicireducens | reverse complement strand
GCTGGAGACATTTGACAAGAAAAAAAGCAATGTGATCCAGCAGTGTATTCACGTCTGCTGGATCACATTGCTTTTTTCGCCTCTTTTTTATCGGTATAGAATGCTTTTCTACACTTCATGGAGAAAAAAGAAAACTTAGTTTTCATAGGAAATCCTGGTGTAGGAAAAACGCATCTCGTTATCGCCTTAGGTATTGAGGCTTGTCATCAAGGATACCGCACGCTCTTTATTAGTTGTCATGAATTACTTTTACGTCTACGCTCTGCATTTGAGAAAGGGACAGTCGATCGTATCCTTAGAAGATACGCTCGGTATGACCTTTTAATCATTGATGAAATAGGGTATCTGCCGATTCAGAAGGTTGAAGCCAACCTCTTCTTTCAGCTCTTAACGATGCGATACGAACAGAAACCTACATTAATTACAACGAATATCATCTTGTCTCGGTAGTGCGAGCTATTTCAAAACACTGAAATAGCTGCTGCCATTCTTGATCGCCTCGTTCATCATGTAAAAGTCTTCAAGATTACCGGTAAATCTTATCGTATGAAAGGCAAAACATAAATAAAGAGCTAAACTAGACTGTCCAAAACTTACATTTTTATTCTGTCACAAAACTACAATTTTATACTGCCCTTGACACAGGGTTGACACCTTACAAAAGGTCTATTGTATTAGTACAAAGAGTGAATTGTTTTATTTGGGATTTTTGTACTATCCTGATTCATACATTTCTCTGATATTATATTACTCTCAGCTGTCTCTGTATACTGCACATAAGCTATAATGACACCCCAATAAACCCATTGCCATTCTATAATTATATTTGATGCAGACGATAGAGATGAGAATATGAAACTCACTACATAGGCAAATAAATATAATGAAGCAGTTTTTACAAAAGGATTCTTACTGTATTTATGAGATACATATAATTGTCTGAGAATATAAATATACATGATGATATATAATATAAATGTAATTAACCCGTACCCTGTCAAAATATCCATAAACCAATTGTGAATATTCGGTGCATCTACTTCAAGTACAGGATAATGTGTTAACCAATGCTCGACATTACCAGCACCTACTCCGAGACCAAAATGTTTTATAACATAAATAAATCCATTTATTATCATATTTATTCTATAGAGATTCGATCCTCCGTGGCTGATAAAAGCTTGCAGCTCGCCATATATGGCTTGACGAACAGACGAAAAAGCAAAAAAGACAATAATTCCTACTGAACTTAGTGTTAAAGTAGCATAAACTAAGTAAGTGATTACCCTTCGATTTAATACTTTTAAACAAACAATTGTAAGTATAAATACAATGAAAGCTAATTGATTACCTCTAGAACCTGTTCGATATAATAAGAGTATGGTTGCTAAAATTGAAAATATGCTTGTGAGTTTAAGCCAATTACTTTTGGAAAGCTTAAAGAATATACAAGAGAAAGGTATAATGGCAAAAATGACTGTAGAATAGTCATTAATATTGGCAAAAGTCGAATAAGGTAATCTTCTTCTCCAGCTAGATGCAAACTGAGCTGCTCGATTGCTACTTAACCTTGCCCACATATAATGATTGGTCGCAATTTCATAAATTCCAATAAGTTGGTGCAACACTATCATTAAGAAAACTATCAGAAACAACCGTTTAATGTCACTCTCGGTTTTAGCAAATGAACTTATAATGAAGATTGAGAACACTCCACAACCTACGAAGAATATACCGTTTACCCACCTCGAAATATCGCTAACCCATAATATCGAGATGACAGCTGAAAATAGCCAAAATAGATATATAAAACGGTACTGAAGTCTTTGCCTTTGAAACGTACTTTCAAGTATAGAATGATTTTGGAACATTAGAAGTGTCCCTAACCCAAATATAGTGAATAACATAATCCGGTACATTGAAACCTTCGCAATACCTATATCAATTGCTAAAATATGTGCACCTAAAAAAACGGATGCTACTAGCAAGTAAGTTAATTTTTTCATACGACACCTCAGTCAACATATCGTTATATCTCAACGATTTTCACCCTAACATTAGGATACAATTTCAAGTCTTTTCTTTGGGAATGATACCAATCTTTAGTCGTTTCATTTCTCTTAACTAAAAACACAAATTCATTGTACTGTTCACTAATAGGTAACTCTGAAATTTGTTTTGCAATTTTTACATTTTTTGAATCGTATTCTACTATTTTATCCTTTAAAGTCTGATCTAAATCATTTTCCGACAATACCACCAGAGAATCAAAGTCGCTGTTTAGAATATCAAATGCAACTTTATCAATTGAAGCCCCGCTATCTTCTTTCATATAAATTTCGTCGCTTGCCCATCCATAGGTAAATCCGTAATGAATTTTATTGCTTAGCAAGACTTTTAATACAGCTAAAAATATCCCAATACCAAATCCAATGACTATGCTCATAATTGCTTGAATTATAACATTTCGCATAGATATTTGACCAACAGTCAAAGATAAGTCATCCTCTTCAATGAAAGCTGGGTATGAAAGTATATAGACATCTTTATTACTAAAAAACTCTACTTCATTGTCTCCTAACCACTCTGTGTAAGCATCAGCTACTGCTAGATTTTCTTCATCTGATCCTATGTTAACAGTGATCTCCATTAAATTGCTTGAAGTATTTCTTTCGATGTTAATGGGGTCCTCAGGAGTATATATTGTATCATTTTCTTCAGCAAATTCTTCTAAAACTGTTACGATATCTACTTGTGTCATATTTTCAATTTCACGGATAACTTCTTCTTGAGTCAACATAATTTCAAGAAGATAAGAATTGGTGAAAGCACCTTGTAATTCTTGCTCTAAATAAATATCAAACCTTGCAGGAGTAGTAATTACTTCATCTTCATTACCTTCTTCTGTACTCTGAAAATCAGATTCCATAATAAACAATACTGCTACAGACAAAACTGAAATGATGACTGTGATTAATGTGATTAACCATTTTTCTTTTTTTATTAAATCCCATAATTCTAAGATAAATGTTTTAATGTCCATTATTTACTCCTCTATTATTTTTTCGCAAATTTGATTAAATCTTTTAATTCTTTATTAAAAGCTAAGGATACCAAAACAATATATACAAAGTAAATTAAAAATCCTAATAGTATATTAAATGATGTTGCAGTAATATAAAACACAATTAAATGACTTGCTAATAAAAGTAGTTCTTTATTAGAACTTTTTAAGTAACTATATTCTACCCTAGTCGCATAGATAAACCAAAAAATGTAACAAAAAGTAGTGGCAAATGCTATAGCTAATAAATTTTGAGTGATCAGATAGACTAGTCCAACTAGAGCAAATGAGGATGCAGCAAAGATGAGACTGTCTTTAAAATATTTCATTTCGCTTCGTCGAGATCTATATAGATTGGCAATCAATATTTTAGATACCATAATATAAGGAATCGCTATAAATGTCACTGATAATAATGATAAAGAGTCTATATAGTCAGTCAGAAAGAATTCTATTATTCCTTTAAATACAAAGAAACCTAGTCCTCCAAACACACCTAAAAAAATAGAAATACGCTTTGTCAAGCGTAACATATCTCTATCTTCTTTTTTGGAAATTATATTATAAAAGACCATTCCGACAGCATTAACTATGAGTAAAATTACATTTAAAATTGAACTTTGAAAGGAATACTGAGCGAACTCTTCAATGCTAAAACCAAAATTAACCACCAAACTCCCAACATTTCCAACAAAAGTTAGAGACATGTTAGCAATTAAGATGAAAAAGCCTACTTTAAATATTGAAAATTTATTTTTGAAATTCCAAGTTGAACTAAATCCATATTCTTTATAAAATACGTACTCATAATATAACAACACAAGAAGGAAACTCAAGACGCTCATGAATATGTAGACGAGATAGTTTTCAGATCTTAATACAAATATTCCAAACAAGAGGAAGCCTACATAAAATATACTTTTATAAATATTTCCATTCGCAAACACTTTGAAATTCCCGACTGCTTGGGAAAAGTTTTGATGATAGGTTTTTATAGTAATAAACAGTGTTGAACAGGCAAAAAATGCAATAATATAATCTTGCATGATCAGTCCATATATAATCATTGGTAAAAAGATTATAATCTGAAACACCCTGATAAAATTATGCTCAGAATGCACTTCTTCCCTATTAACTTTGTCCGCATCTACCCCTCCATATTTAATGTATATTCCATCATTAAATCCTAGATTAAACAAATAAACAAAGCTTAAATAGAGGGTATATTCTTTGTAGTGACCATAAGCAGCCACAGATAACACCGCAGGCAATATAAATCCTACGATAAAACTACTTCCAAAATTAGCTATATTAGCTATAGTCACTCTTAAAATATTTTTAAACAATATTATAATCTCCCTTAGATTAAAACGGTAATTAATTCTACTATCTAAATCGATTGATATTATACTTTGCTAAGCTGGCTACGTAATAACTATATTGATTTTTACTAAAAATTCTGCCCAGTTTGTTACCAGGATTGAACGGAAATTCAAGTAGTTCCGGCCATTTTTTTTCAATAATCTCTTTATGAAAAGAACGACTAGTTCGCTCCTCTCTAGAAATACTTATCCATAATTTAATTAGATAACGGCAATTAAAGATATAAAATGGATTTGAAAATACGTCATAATTATTAGCATTTTTAGGCAGCCAACGTCCAAATCTATACTCCCAGAAAAATAAATCAAATTTAGACACATTATAATCATTTTCAGCATCTTTTATCCACTTTTTTATATGCTTTTTGTTATTCTTAGAATAATTATGTGTTTTAGTGTTTAAATAAAATAATGTCGCCAATTTTTCTGAATAATTTTTCCCAAAGTTACTTTTCACAATTGGAATTATATCACCTGCTAAGAAGTGCCTATGTGATAGAGAGGATTCGGATAATGAAAATCCATTTTCGAGAATTCTTTCATTCTGCTGATGATCTAAAATTTTTGTCAGTTTACTTAAAGCGGTCTTTTCAATTGGGATACGTTCAATAGCATGGTGTTCTAAATTTAATTTTTCTGACATTTGTTTTGGTACTACTAAGTCCCAGTTCTCTTCATCGCCTTTATCATAAAAAGTATATAACGGTATATCAGACATATGGTCTTTCATTAAGGCTAGCAACAATCTACTATCTAAACCCGATGTGATAGGTAAGGAAAATTTGTACTCTTTCACAAATCTTTCAGTTAGATTGTCCATTACATTTATTGTTTCATCTAGAACAAAATCAAAACTTTTTTCAGACTGCTTTTCATTTGGATAATATCTAAACATCTCCATTTTATTTACATTTAATAAATGGTTTGGAATCAATGTCTTAACATTATTGTACATCGTTATATTATAAGGAAGAGGGTGTTGCTCTTCCGCCTTACTTTTTATTTCTAGAGATTCTTCAGACAAAAGTGTATTAGTCAATTTTCCAATTAAATGAGTAGTAGACGAAATATATAAATCTTGTTCATCGGAATAGAAGTTTACCGGAATGGTACACGTTGCGTCTGGTAGGATCTGCGTAGAATTTTCATAACTCCTAATTATTATATATCTTCCTACTAAATAATCACTGTATTCAATTACTTCGGAGAGAGTATTCATTTCAGACATTTCTTTACAAATATCGATTAAATCTAAGTCTACATTTTTACAATGTACTGCATGACCTAATATAATAATTTTTGAATCACCGTTAAAGAAATGTGAGACTTGCAAATCATTGTAATGTAGATAAATGTCATTCGTCTTTAAAATATTCTTAAAACTATTATTTTTTTTTTTAGACATTAAATATAGCTTATCCATTTAGTTTCTCCTTTTATCCATGTCATTTACTCTTTCTCCAGGCTCTTAATCATATATCTTTTTACTTCCTTATTTAAAAATTTATTATATAGGCTTGCGGATGTATCATTTGTAAACTTTCCTTCAATCAGTCTTTTTTCAATAGTACTACTTTCTATATTAACAGGTCTAAAACTTTTTATGCTCTCTACCCATTGCTTTTTATCCTGTATGGAAAGGTAGTTTACTAACCCTAAACCTAAATCACATTCTTTAGTTATAGTATCTGATAGTAAGGAAGTAGTAGAAGCAGCTTGAGCTTCTATTACTACTGTTGGTAGTCCTTCATTCAATGATGGTAATACAAATATATCCATCATTTCAAAAAGATTCGGTATATCATCTCTATAACCTAAAAAAATAACATTTTTTTCAAGTTTTAAATCTTTAACACGTTGTTCAATTTCGTTTTTTAACAATCCTTCTCCGGCAAAAAACCATACAAAATCTATATTTGACTCTTTCAAATCTTTTATTATTTCTACCATAAATTTATGATTTTTTAATTCTCTAAACCTTGCAATGCTACCTATAACTAAACGGTTATCATCAATACCTAAAATGTCTTTTTTTAGTTGCTTACTATCTCTTTTATAACTGAACTCTTCATAATTAATGCTATTAGGTATATGAACAATGTCGTTTTTCAAAGCTTCTTTTTCCCCAAAGATATTAATTGAAGCTTTTATACCACATGATAGTTTCTCTTTTGAAAGCGAGCGATTGACCCATTTTTTTAATTTCTCTTGTAAGAAATTGTTTTTTAATTGAGGAGCAGCAGTATGTGCATGAATAACGAACCGGTGTAGTTTATTCTTTTTAGCTATAAGGTAAAAAGGAATGGCTTTTATTCCATAAACATGAGAATGAATTAAAGTGTCTTCTGGCAACTTATTCATTATACTGTTTACTTCATTGTAAAAAAATTTTGATCCTTTTTCTTTAGGATTAGTTATTTTATAAACTTTTCCACCTGTCTCTTCAATCAATCGTTCGAAATCAGAGCTAGTATCATCAAATGTGATGACGTCAAATGGTACATCTTGATCTGCAAAAGCTTGAGCTTTATTAGCTATAAAAGCAGAAATTCCTCCGCCATATCCACTCATTATATGCAGTACCCGAGGACATTTATGTGTATGTCTCACTAGTCATCTTCCTTATATCAAATATTTTTGTAAATAGATTTAATTTCTCTAGAAATATTATTCCAGTCAAATTTTTTGTATGCCTTCAAAGCATTATGGGATAGTTCATCATATTCCTTCATTATTTTCACTACTTTAGCAGCAATACCACTAACATCTGTAGGGTTAACCCCATATCCGACATGACCTTCTTTAAACTGTCTATAAAAGCCTTGGTCTTTAGTGTAAATAATGGGTAGTCCTTGACTCATAGCCTCAGGGTAAACTAATCCAAAAGTCTCCTGATATGAAGGTAATATAAATATATCATTATCCCTATAAAGATCTATAAGATTCTCCATCGGAACGAATTCATGTAAGTTTATCTTTATTGCGTAGTCCTTTTGAAGTTCTTTAGCGTACTCTTTATCACGAAACTTTCCAACAAGTGTGAGTGTGACATCCATGTCAAATTCATTTTTCAAATGCTCTGCTACTTTAATAGTAGTCAATTGATTCTTACGCTTTTGTACTTCTCCTACAGATATTAAGTTAATCTTGCTATCTGTATTTAAACTTTTTTGATTCCCTTCATTAGTAAACCAAAATTCATCAATTCCGTTTGGAATGATGGATGAGTTTTTTAAAATATACTCTTTTAAGCGAGTATTGTTAATATATTTTTCTAGTAGTTCTAACCTTTGAGTTTCCGAAAGAAATATAATGTGTTTAGCATTCTCCAATATCTTTCTGCCTCTGCGCCTAAGATTTAATCTTAATTTAAAAAATCCATCTAAATCCGTATACCCTCTAACTGTGACTACGTATGGAACATTATATTTTAATTTTAATTGATACGCAATATTCCCATCAGTAAATAGTGTATGTGCATGGGTCATGTGATAATCTTTAGGGTTTAGAGTCTGAAGTAATTGATGAAGTATTTTCCTTTGCTTCCACATAAAAAAGTATCGATCAATATGCTTAAATGCAACCGGATTATATACATTATATTTGGAGTCAAATTTAATTTCTTCATTTTTTTCGAACTTCATTGGCATAAAAACTGTATTAGTGATATCTTTTGATTCCAGTTTTTCCAGTAAACTTTCATGTAATTTAGATGTTAAATAATTAGAATTAATATGAAGAACCTTCACTAAATCATTCCTTTCGAACTAAACTCTTCTTAATACTGCATTCATCACATAAAAACCAAAATAATATAAAGCTTTATGCAAAGGTAGATTTTCTAAGTTTCTATAGGTATTCCATGTTCTTTTTAATGCTTGTATTCTATTACTAGATAATGAGGATGGTACACTTCTATATTGATTTAAAACGTCATCAAGTAGGTAAGCATATTCGTGACTCCTTAATATTTTTAGCCACGTCGCAGTGTCCTGTCCTTTACGTACAAGAGGCATTTTAAATTCACCAATAATACGTTTATCTATCATAACTGTACTGCATGCAATGGCAGTGTTTTTTAAGAGCCCGGTATAATTTAGTTTTTTAGGCAATTGTACATCAGCTTTTTTTAAGGACCCATCTTCGTTTATCAAATCAAATTTAGTATAAGTAAACCCCAGAGTGTTTTTTGTCATAAATTTTACTTGTTTTTCTAATTTTGAATTATACCATTTATCATCACTATCTATAAAAGCAATAAAAGCTCCTTGTGCCTTTTCTAAACCCGTATTTCTCGCTACAGCAGCTCCACTGTTTCTTTCTAATTTCACATACTTAACGCGATTATCTTTCAGAGCAAAGTTATTTATAATTTTTGCACTAGCATCAGTAGAGCAATCATCAACTAAGATATATTCAAAATTTTTATACGTTTGTGCTAATACTGAGCTTATTGTTTCACCTAAATATTTTTCAGCATTATAGACAGGAGTTATGATTGAAACTAAGTTCTTAGTCATTTTAATTCTTCTCTCTTTATATTAATTCTAAATTATTTTAGTATCTTGATATCATCAGGAAGAGGTTCTGTCTTTAAATTCACTAGTTCTTCTTCGTCTACCCCTTGTGAAGAAACTTTATCAAATAAAATTTTAATTGTTTGAAGCATTATTTTAACATCAAAAAGCAATGAATACTTTTGTATATATAATAAATCAAAATTGAGTTTACTGTTAAAATCACTTGCATACTTACCGTATACCTGAGCAAAACCAGTAATTCCTGCTCGAATATTGTGTCTGAGATCATAATACTTGTTTTCATTGACGAATTGTTCTACGAAAAATGGACGTTCCGGTCTTGGCCCAACTAAAGACATGTCACCCTTTAGTACGTTAAAGAGTTGAGGCAGTTCGTCTATTCTTAAAGACCTTAAATACTTACCTACCATCGTCACACGTGTGTCATTTGCTGATGCTAAGACTGGACCAGAATCTCTTTCTGCTGTTGTACTCATTGTTCGGAATTTCAAAATATTAAACTCTCTTTGATTTTTAGTTATTCTAACTTGTTTATATAGTATAGGACCTTTTGAAGTAAGTTTAATTATGATCGATGTAATAATCATAATAGGTGATGTTACAATAATCATCGCTAAAGAAATCAAGAAATCTATTATACGCTTGATCAAGTCTTCTTCAGGTGAAATTTTGAATTCGTTTATTTCAATAATACTTTCATCTTCAATATTCATAATATTTGGATTTATTAATACTAAATTCTCAAAAGAAGTAGATAGAAATAGTTGCTTATTGTTCCTAATTACAAGCTCATAAATTTCTGTTCGAACCTTCTCATCTATATGCTTGGCTATATAAATAATATCAACATGATTAATCGAAGATTGAACATTTTCAAAATAATTATCTAAAGCAACAGCAGTAACCTTATGTCGATTATTTTTAGCTTGATTTATATTAAATATAGCTCTTTTACAGCTTATTTCATCACCAATCACCAGCACATTCTTAGTTCCATCAACTTTAAGATACAATTGAAACACTATCAATCTCCATATAGTCAATAAAACGCTACTTATGATAAAGCTTATTAATATAATAGTTCTCGGAAAAGTAAACAATCTACCGAAGAAAGTCATAGCCATTATTAAAATGCTCATGAAGAACTGTACTATAATGGTCAAGTAGACGAAATCAGTTCTTTGTTTATTATACATCACATAATTTCCAAACATTATATTTAAAAATATAAATGCGAGAAATATAAAAGGTCGTGCACTTTCATACGCAATGTAGTTAAACTGAGGGATGTTCCAATCATAACGTACTAAAAAGGATAGTACGAAAGACAAATGAAATAACACCACATCAGTAATTACTATAAATAGCTTTTTTGTATTATTAAACCCGCTCGATTTTTTCATGAGGGGACCTCCTAGCATTTTTTATATCAGTATCTTTCTTTCCATTCATATATATTAAAATGAAAAGAAGTAAGAACCAGAAACTTGGACCTAAATAACTGCCTCTACTGATATTAAGCATTAAAAACAATGTTCCCAGTATAACTGAATTTTTAAAGATCCATACATTGAGAATAATAAATGGAATTAATCCGAATAAACCTAAATCAGATAGCATGTAGGCAAAGTTATTAGTAATGACTGGTGTATGATTGATGCCATTCCCTATCCACCATTTGTCTCTCTCGACATACATCCAACTTTGAACTAATCGAATATAAGCTGATCCATCTGTGCCAGAAATAATATTAATAGTTCTTTGGATGAATGTTTCATATATATAGTCTCTAAAAATGAACAGCACAACTGAAATAGTCAGTATAGATATAAGCAGATACACCTTGTTTAAGTTTCCTATATTATTATTTTTGAGTAAAAATATAGATAAAATTATGAATAACGTAATGACCATACTATAGCTAAATGTTAAAAAAACTCCTAAACATAATATGATAATAATAGGAACATTTTTCAAAGTTACTTTGAAAAATGATAAATTAGCAGTTAGTACAATTAATAAATAGTGCCCTAAGTGAGCTGGTTCAGAAAAGATACTTCTCATTCTAATAAAGTCAGAATTCCCACTGAAATAATAGCTTCTATAATCATCTCGAGTAAAACTCCAAAAAAAACGATATGGGTACTCATGGTTATTGTATATTGAAAAGACTATATATAGACCAACCGTAATCACTAATATAGCTAATATATTGTTTATAATTAAAAATCTTTCTTCAAAGCTATTTCTTTTTATATAATTGTAGAAAAATGTCACTACAAAAAGATAAAAAATTAGCTTAATACTAGCTTGTAGTGTTGTACGATAAAAATAAGGCTCTATATTTAAAAAATCTCGTAAAAAAGCATGAAAAACTATTAATCCTATTATTAAAGAAATAGTTTGAATCTGGCACTTACTTAATCTCAATTGACCAACAACAAAAAGAATCGGTAGGATTGCCATGATAATAAATTCTGCAAAAGAGAAATAATATAAAGACCAATCGGCTAATACAAAAGCTAACCCTAATAATACTAAAACAATCGTTCCATATTTATGCTGTTTTTCCTCATGGTAATTTACCCATTGTTTAACCATATGAATTATATTCATGGTATTCCTTTCCTCTCATTAATCCCTTTTACATAAAGTCTTTTAATGCTTTAACAATCATTGCACTAGCCGTACCATCACCGTATGGATTTAATGCCTCGGCCATTCTAATATATTCTTTTTTATCAGTCAACAAATTGGACACATGAACATAGACTGAATCCGTTTCAGTGCCGATTAGTTTAAGTGTACCGGCTTCTAAACCTTCAGGACGCTCTGTTTTGTTTCTAAGGACTAAAACTGGCTTGTTTAAGGTCGGAGCTTCTTCTTGTAAGCCTCCTGAATCAGTTAATACTAAATACGCTTGATCAATTACTTTATGAAAAACATCCACTTCGAGGGGTTCTACTAAATGAATTCTATCATTATTACCTAGAACTTCATTGGCTAGAGCTTGTACCTTTGGACTTAGATGTACCGGCATAAGTATCTCTACATTTGAATTTTTTTCAGTTATGTCGACTACAGCTTTAAACACATTTTTCATAGGTGTGCCATAATTTTCTCTTCGATGCATAGTAAGGACTATCCATTTTTGATCCGATTTATGTTTCATTAAATCTAGAACTCTGTGTTCAACTCGAGTGTTTTTTATATAATGTACTGCATCAATAACAGTATTTCCTGTTACCACAATTCTTGACTGTTTTTTGTTTTCCAATAATAAATTTTGTTCTGTAGCTTTCGTTGGCACAAAGTATAAGTCAGCTAAATTATCAATTAACTGTCTATTTCCTTCTTCTGGAAATGGATTATCGTGATCATAGGTTCGAAGACCTGCTTCAACGTGTCCCACCGGTATACGCTGATAATAGGCAGCTAAGGCAGCTGAAAAACTCGTTGTAGTATCCCCATGAACAAGTACCATATCGGGCTGTTCTTTTTTAAAAATACCTTCTATCCCTTTTAGAACATCGGTGGTAATATCCGATAGGCTTTGGTTTTTCTTCATTATATTTAAATCATAATCAGGAGTGATATAAAATACCTTAAGAACTTGATCCAACATTTCTCTATGTTGGGCCGTTACTATAACTACTGGCTCGAAGAAGTCCTTATGTTTATTCAATTCTAGAATGACGGGGGCCATTTTAATTGCTTCTGGTCGAGTCCCAAAAACGACCGCAACTTTCTTCCTCATTTCTTTATTCTCCCATTCTGTTATTCTTTACACTCTATTTTAATCAGGCATCATTCTACCATAAAAAGACCCTTTACCGTTAGGAGTTCTTAAAATTGTTATCTTCCGGTAAAGGTGTCATCACTTCTTATTTATACGGTGGTTTACTTTAGACAAGATTAAATACACTTTATCTATCAGTGTAATACTTTCTAAACCTCTTAACTTTCTCTTATTCTCAGGAAGTACAGGACTTTCTTTCAAACCGTTGTATATAGAAAGTAACTGTCGTTTGATGAATGTTTTCTGCAAGGGATTCATTTTTTTACTTTCATACTCTATTTCTAATGCTTTAAACACTTTTAAATAAGAGTCAAAAGATTTTAATTTATGTGTGTCGGTATTTTCTGTCATAGTTGAAGCCAAACGGTAGCGTCTGTGGTATAAAGCTTCATTTAAATAGGACATACTTTCAACAGAGACAAAGAGGCGTGTCGTAAAGTACTCATCTTCATGTAAGACCCCTTCTAAGAAAAACAAGTTGTGTTGATCAATGACTTCCTTTTTTACTAAGTATAAGCAAGGTGAAGCAGAGTAACTCTTTCTGTTCTTTTCTAAGAGCTCTTCTCCAGTATAGACGGCTTTGTCTTTTAAGACGTGAGAAAAATCATAATTCCCTTCTTCTTTTGGAGCCGATCCGCCTTCGTAAAAGGCTGCTCCGTTAAAACGAACCAAATCCAACTTTTCTGCCTCTGCTTGCTTAACGAGTCTTTCAATGGCATTCGGTTCAATCCAGTCATCGGAGTCTACAAAATAAATGTACTCGCCTTTAGCAAGCTTTATACCTTGATTACGCCTTGCTCCCTGCCCTTGATTCGTATCGTTTTCGATAATTTGAATGTGACTTTCATATTGTCTCATTAAATAACGTGTTGCATCAGTTGAGGCATCATCCAAAACAATGATTTCTATATTTTTATAACTTTGGTTCAGTAAGGAGTCGATGCATTCTTCTATATAACGTTCGACATTATAGGCTGGAACAATAATGCTGACTAATGGCTGATTCATTTAAAAGTTCCTTTCCTTAACTCTGTCCTCTAGCTTGTTTCACTTCGGTAAGCAGTCGTTTCATTTCCCCAGTCATTAGTAGTCCTACTAGCCATACGACTACGAATAAGCTACCTTTAATTAGAAGGTTGATGAAAATAGAGAAGTTCAGTTCTGGCAAGAAGTAAAAGACAATAGCTTGCATAACTGCCATGATGAATGGTTTTTTCAATACACTTAAGAATTCAAATAAAGTTGATTTAAACATGATTTTCATCAGCAAAATGTTAGCTTGTATAAAGTTTAAACTGAAGGCTAGGACTAAAAACAGAGCGACGTATTCGATTTGTCCAAGCATGACACCAATAACAATTCCTATGACATTGAAGACTGTTGAAAGAATACCGGACAGTAATAAAAGATCCGTTCTGTTGCCTGACTGGAAAATCCCGCCTGTACTGGACAAAATCATTTGAATCCAGACGGATAAAGCTAAAATCTGGAATACTGGCACACTATTCCCCCACTGTGTCCCAAATAGGAAAAACAAAACATCCTGTGCGGAGAAAAATAAGAAAATCGATAAAGGTAGTCCAATCGTAGCGAGTAGGTTGGAAATTCTTAAATAGACCCGTTTAATTCGTTCTTTCTCATCCTCGTAATCGGATAAAATCGGATGAATCACTGATGTCACTAAACTGGTTAATATTTGGTTCGGATAAAGAGACACTTGGTAGGCACTGTCATAATAAGCCAATGCACTAGCCGAGAAGTATCTTCCGATTAATAAACTATCTAAGTTTCTAGAAAAATAATTAATAAAATTAAATAAGAACTGGTTGCGTGAAAAGGCGAATATTTTTTTGAGCGGCGCCCAACTAAACTTCCATCCTATTTTAACATGTGTTTGACTATAAAATACGATGAATAACGTGAAAGCTTTGGCTGTATTTCCTATAATAATGGCATAATAGCTGTAGCCTAACAGCGCCAAAATAATCGATACGATGCCTGAAACAATCGCACCTGATACCGTCGTTAAGTTAACGAGTTTAAACTTTTTCTCCCGAAGGAGTATCGACTGCGGCACGACTAGTATACCGTAAAAGAAGACGGCAATAGCGAGAATCATACTGATTGGGATAAATACTGGGTTGCCGTAGAATAAACTCATGGGGTAACCTAAGAAAACAAAGAGTATGCTCAGGCCAATCGCTACGTATAGGCTGAAAGAAAATATAGAATTCACTTCTTTGTTACTTAAATCTTTGTTCTGAATAATAGCTGGTCCTATTCCAAAGTCAGCTAATAACTGAAAAAAGACTAGGAATATGTTAACGGCTGAGACAATTCCGTACTCATTAGGAGCCAGCAACCGTCTTAAAAAGGCTTGTACAAGGAGCTGCACGATGACAATGGAGTATTTTCCCATTGCCGTGTACATGATACCTCTTTTAAATTGATCGAACATAGTGCAAAAACTCCTGTCTGTGCGCGTTAATTATGATTTGTTAGTAATTAGTTTCTAAAAAACGATTTGATTTTAGTAAAAGGCTTTGTATACTTGGCCGCAGCCAGATTCCTGGTTTTCATCAGGAAGAGTGCATTTCGGTGGTGTCCCGTCTTCATTTCGTAAAGCAAAGCATATCTGAACGGATTCTTCTCGTCTTTCTTTCCGGGAACGATTTTGTTCTTGCCTATATCGTTCCACAATTCAGTCAGCCGGTCCACTTTCTCTTCAGTTGTAAACGGACAGTCCGGATGAACAAGGTTAGCAGTTTCAAGATAAATGACATTGAAATACTCTTCCGCAATCAGATCCTTAAACTCTTCCGCTTCTTCCCATTCTATAATGAGTGACTCGAAAGATTTTGCAATGTTCAGCTCAAGATCGAACCGGTCTTCTCGGTAGCGGTTCACTGCGGATCCCTGATGAGTGACATAATGATAGTAGGCCCGGCGATTAATGGTCACAGATTCAAGATGCTTGTAGACTTCAATGTTGAAGAGCGCGTCCTGTCCCATTCGCTGATTAGTGAACTTAATATTATTCTTTGTTAGAAATTCCTTACGGTACAGCTTATTCCATAAAGCATACGGCGAGAAATGATAGAAGTTCCTGAAATGCTTACGGAAATCTTTCTGCGTATCCATCTGCGGCAGTCTCGGCAGTCTGACTTCACGTGTGTCGAGTCTGCCTGCTTTTTCCTGAGTGTAGCCGAAGACGATAATGTCTGTTTCACGTTGTTTGACGAGCGCCAGATTATCTGCAAGCAGTCGGTCACTGAAATAATCGTCTGGATCAGCGAAGTAGATGAACTTCCCGCTGGCCTGCTTCATCCCTGCATTTCGTGCCGGACCAGATCCCTGGTTCTCTTGATTGATGACGGTGATCAGGAGCGGCTCTTTTTCTGCATAGGCTTCACAGATCTCTTTGGATCCGTCTGTCGATCCGTCGTTCACCAGAATGATTTCACCGATGACTTTTTTTTGGGCTAAAGCCGATTCAATCGCGCGAGGCAAATGCTCTGCTACATTGTACACCGGCATAATAATGGAAACATCGAACATAAGATGGCGCCCTTTCATAAGGTAGTTTTGAATACAAGGTTGCTAGTGCTCTGATTAAAGCAATCTTGAGATATTATACCACACAGATTAAGCTTTCAAACAATTTTCATTGTTTCTTAATAAAGATTCTGACACTTGTTCATAACTTGTCATATTGTGTCAGACCTGAGCAGACTGCGGAATCCATGAATGTATACTGAGTTTTCTTTGTCTGTTCATGTGCCATGGTGCTTTAGATATATAAGTTCCTTTCTATTTTGGTCAATCGAGTAGGAGGTAAATAATTAATTTATTTACCGTCCTCTCACACCACCGTACGTACGGTTCCGTATACGGCGGT
>NZ_BAAADA010000099.1:0-7324 GCF_039522005.1 Alkalibacterium indicireducens | reverse complement strand
TCCGATTGGTATAGTCAGTGGGCCTTCACCACCTTTAATTTTTAGTTTTCATAAAAAATTTGACAGTTCCTCAGTTTTGTGCATCTCAATTCTTTCAATCAAAAAAGCCTCAGGCTCAGCTTAAGAAAGAGATCGTTCTCCTTACATGCTGAGCTTAAAGCTTATAATTTTAATATCTGGTTAATAATTAGTTGAACAGGCCTCTGATTGCTTCCCAGATTTGTCTGAAGAAGTTGCCGATCTGATCGACTAATCCGCTGTCTTCTGCCTGCTGCCAAGCGTCTCCAAAACGATCACGCAAGTTACCGGACAACTGTTCCAGCTGTTGTCTGACTTGAGCTGAATCAATCGCCCCAGTCTGCTGATAGCGTTCAAAGAATGCCAAGAGTCGATCAACCTGATCCTGAGAAATCACAGATTGAAGATTATTGTTTTCCAATGCATCATTGATGATCTGTTCGATTTCTTCCCTCGTAGCCAGTTCATCCTGACGGTCTCGTAGTTCTGCCAACTGCTGCTTGATTTCAACAATTGCCTGATCCAGACGGCTGGAGTCGAATTCCTCTTCACCCGCATTTTCCTGAGCAATCTGATTCGTCGTTTCCAGTTCCTCCTGTGCAACCTTCATACGGTCCTGATCCAGTTCCTCACCGTTTACATCGAACGCTTTAAAAATTCCAGTCAAGGCACTTTCGCCAGTCACCGGGCGGATACTGGCTACCATGATGGTCACATCTTCTACTCCGGCAGTAATGGCTGCATTGCTGTATTGTTCTTCAGTAATCTGAGTGATATTATCCGGGGTTTTGTTGATAACATTGACACCATGTCCTTCATTTTCCCTCTGGACCAGAACAGATGAGATCATGCTGGCCGTATTCCCGGAGCCTGTACCCAGATAGTTCTGAAGGTCTTCACCTGTTACAGCAACGCTGGCTACATTATCCATGCTGTCTATGCCTAAAAGGTCAGCCGTTTCTTCGATCTGGGCATCATTCAACCCGCCGCCATATACATATGTGGGAAGGCCCCATGCTTCGTTGACAACGCTTGTGTCGATGCCTTCAGAAGCCTGTGCAGAAGGCATCATCAGCACAGCTGATGCAGTCAATGCGATACCTGCAGCCATCAGTTTTTTTAATTGTTTCTTCATATTTAATTCTCTCCTTTGTATAACTCATTCAAACAAACTATTTAATCTAGACTACAGTATACCACCAACATAAAAATTTTCCTATGTAATAAAAGCAGCCGCCGGAGAGACCCCAGCAGCCGCTTCAGTCCCAGGAACACGCCGAGAACATTGACCGACTGCACTTTATCGAAATCATTGACATCCTGTTCCCTCATTATCATAAAGGGAAACGTACGCTGATTGTTCCCTTGCTGTCTATCCTTAGACTACGCAGTTTATAGGCTTATAATTTGGTCAGTGCATCACTGATTTCGTCTTTACCAGTGACCAGGTCGAATGCTTTTTTGTAGGTTGCTTCCGTATCAAGACTGGCTGCTATCACTTTAGCCACATCTACTCTAGGGATACTAAAGTCATCTGGTGTACCGATATCAGTACTGGCTGTTACCGTTCCGATTGAGTCTTCGTTTTCCAGCATACCCGGGCGGACGATCGTATGGTTCAGACTTGAATCCATCAGCCACATATCAGCGTAATGCTTGGCAACATAATACGGTTTGATTTCTTCGTTCCATTGATCACGGTCATCTGCTTTAATGGCACTGACCATGACAAACCGGTCGATTCCAGCTGCTTTCGTCGCTTCGACTGTTTTCACTGCCCCATCCAGATCGATCAGCAAGGTCTTGTCTGCACCTGTACTGCCTCCAGAACCGGCAGTAAAGACAACAGCATCGATGTCAGTCATGCGTTCTTTAATTTTGTCGACTGAATCTTCCAGATTACCCAGCCTGGCTTCTACGCCTTTGTCTTCAAACTCCTTCACTTGTTCTTCTTTTCTGACAAAAGCTACTGGTTTATGCTTGCCTTCTTCTTTAAGAATATCGACTAGGTGACGGCCGATCTGACCGTTTGCTCCGACTATCAATACGTTCATTAATATCGCTCCTTTAAATTTTATCTCCAATCTTACCATAACAAAAAGGAAATCATTCTTCCAAAGATAAGCTTACTTTTTGGAAGAAGATTCCCTCATGATTATTTATATTAAGTGATAGGTCAGGCAGGCTGGTTTTTTTGTTGATGGATCCTGAACGATTTGAGCATCGATATCGAAGACGTCTCTCAGCACCCCATTGGTCATAACTTCTGACGGTTTACCCGCTTTGATGATCTTTCCGTCTCTTAACGAGATGAGATAGTCTGAAAAGCGTGATGCATGATTCAGGTCATGCAGAACCATAACGATCGTCTTGTTCTGATCCCGGTTCAGTTTCTCCAGCACCTGAAGCACATCCAGCTGATGCGCCAGATCCAGATAGGTCGTTGGTTCATCGAGCAGCAGGATATCCGTATCCTGAGCAAGGGCCATTGCGATCCAGACGCGCTGGCGTTGTCCACCTGACAAGGCATGCACATAACGGTCCGCGTATTCCAGCAGATTTGTCTCTTTCAGTGCCCAGTGGATCATTTCCCAGTCTTTTCCTGAGAGCTGCCCAAATCCTTTCTGATAAGGCGACCGGCCATAGGATACCAGATCCTTGACTGTCATTTCTTCAGGCGTATGCGGTGACTGAGCCAGTATGGCTATTTTTTTGGCGATACTTTTAGTGGACTGCTGATGGATAGCTTTTCCGTCGAGGAGTACAGACCCGCTTGATGGCTTAAGCAGTCGAGCAATTGTCTTCAGAATCGTCGACTTCCCGCAACCGTTCGGTCCAATGATGCATGTGATTTTTGAATCCGGAATCGTCAGCTCGAGCCCGTCGACGATCAGTTGACGTCCGTACCCGATAGACAAGTCATCTGTAGATATCCGTGACACGCTACCCACCCCTCCTTTACTATTAGTTAATATATTTTACTGCTGCAGGCTGCTGTCAATATGCTCCAGCACCTGCTCGTTAGCTATTGGTCCATAATACAACCAGGCTGACTGCGAGTCAAATGTGTATACATTGTCATTTTCGACAGCAGGTATATTCTGCCACAACCGGTCTTCCATGAGTTCGCTTTCAGCATCTGAGATAAGGAAGAGATGATCAACATCCATTTCAGCCAGCTCCTCTAGTGAAACAGCAGACCAGTCTGCATCATCAGACAGCTGATCTACGACATCAGGAATATCAAACCCCGCATCCCCGTATAGGACAGAGCCACTCGAACGTTCGGGATGAACAACAAACAGACTCGTATCGATCATCCAGATCGCAGCGGCTGACTCACCTTCTGCAGTTTCCTGAACTAGAGACGCTGTTTCCTCAGCCCTGGCATCGTAAGACTCGATAACTGAAGCTGCTTCGTCTTCTCTGTCCAGAACCGTACCGATTTCTCTCATTGTTTCTCTCCAGCTTGTTGGACTGGCATTTAGAACATAAGTCGGTGCAATCAAGTTGTACTGGTCCACCATATCCTGTTCGATCTGATCACGGATAAGAATCAAATCAGGTTCAACTGACATGACGGATTCGTAAGGTAAATCATACGGAATCGTCTGCACATCAGCCAGATCGTCTTGAAGATAAGACTGAACGCCCTCTCCATCATTGATCGACCACTGCGCAACAGGTGTGATGTCAAGTGCTGTAAGGTAGTCTTCAAGATAAGAAGCAAGCACTGCTTCCGGATCTTCCGGGATTTCTACTTCGTTCCCCAGTCCATCTGTCAGAACACGCGGGCCTCCACTTTCCTGTACCTCTTCTGTTGCTTCATCTGTTCCATCAGCCGGATCCAGTTCAGTATCTTCCTCGTTGTTCCCGCAGGCCGCCAGAAGTAAAGTCAGTGATAATGTACCTAAAACTAGTTTTTTCATCATATTTCCTCCATTATTCTTTGATAGTTATTAATAGATAAATAAAGTAAGGGGCACCGATTACAGAGACAATCAGGCCGACAGGTATTTCAGATGGTGCAAGTATTGTACGTGCCAATGTATCGGACAGGACGATCAGAATGGCTCCGGTCACAGCTGATACAGGAATCAGCCGCTGAAACTTTCCTCCGACCAGCCTTCTGGCCAGATGAGGAGCGATCAGGCCGACAAAGGCGATGCCCCCGGCAGCTGATACACTTGCTGCGGAAAGTCCAACGCCTATGGTCAGCAGCTTGATCCGTTCTTTTTCAATCGCTGTGCCTAGTCCTACAGCCATCTCCTCACCGAGCTGCATGACAGACAGCACTCTGGCTTTATACAAAGATAAAGGGATGAATATCAGGATCCACGGAAGCAGTCTCAGGACAGCAGCCCAGGAAGCATTCCAGATTGAGCCTGAGAGCCAGATCAGTGCCCTGTTAAAGTCACTTTCACTCATTCTAAGCTGAACAAGCAGCAGAGCCGCAGAAAAGCCGGCATTTACTCCGATACCGACCAGAACCAGTCGAATCGGCGTGACCCCTTCTTTCCATGCAAGCACATAAATAAGTACGGCAGCTGAGATGCCTCCGATAAATGCTGCAAAAGGCAGGCCAGCATTTAGCCATACGGGTGGCTGATCCTGATTCAAAGTCAGAAGATAAAGGTATAGAACAGCAAAAAATCCTGATCCTGAATGGATGCCGATGATCCCAGGGTCTGCCAGGCTATTCTGAGTGACGCCTTGAAAAATAGCACCAGCCGTAGCCATTCCAGTTCCCACCAGTACGGCCAGTACAATGCGCGGGAGACGGAACTGATACAGGAGAAGCTCATGAGAAGCTGTACCAGCGCCCGTAACTGTCAACCAGATTTCAGTTGGTGTCAAGGCCATATAGCCTGAGGCCAGACTGACCATGACGAGAACGCCTAAAAGACAGATAAGAAAAAGTAAGAGCCATGCACTTCGCTTGAATGCTTTATCTTTATAATAAGAGGATTGCTTTGATTGTTCCATTTCAGCCTCTCCCTTCTTTTCTAGCCAGTAAAAGGAAAAATGGCACCCCGATCAGTGCAGTCAAGGCCCCGACAGGCGTCTCGTAAGGCGGATTGATCGTTCGAGCTGCAATATCTGC
Organism: Alkalibacterium indicireducens; assembly: GCF_039522005.1. Taxonomy (NCBI): domain Bacteria; kingdom Bacillati; phylum Bacillota; class Bacilli; order Lactobacillales; family Carnobacteriaceae; genus Alkalibacterium; species Alkalibacterium indicireducens. The sequence goes on along the minus strand of NZ_BAAADA010000099.1, from coordinate 2,202 downwards.
AAGAACAAGCAGACCAGCGCCGAAGACAGCAGAGCCTGGTATGACCCATCTGTAGTTCATTCCCATGACTTTTTTCGCAACATGAGGAATGACCAGTCCGACAAATCCGACCGTACCGGCGATCGAGACGGCTGCACCAGTTAAAATCAAGACAACAAGAACTGAAACGAACTTGATCCAGCCAATTCTGATTCCAAGTCCCTTAGCCATCTCCTCTCCAAGCCCCATGATTGTCAGTGACCGAGACAGCGCGAAGGCAGTGATCAGTCCGGCAAATGCCAATATGCCGATCACTCTGACGCTTTCCATTCGAACTCCCGCGACTCCGCCTGCAAACCAGAAGTTGATGTCTCTGGCGACATTGAAATGGATGGCAATAATCGTCGACATGGACTGGAGAAGTGCGCTGACCGCAGCTCCAGCTAGAGCCAGCTTAACGGGAGTCAGTCCACGTTTACTGAAGGAGCCGATAAGAAAAACCATTCCGGTCCCTAATCCTGCTCCAGCAAAAGACCACAGGATCAGTTGCCAGTAACTGGACTGGGGATGAAAAGCAAAAGCAACAGCAATCATGAAAGCTGATCCTGATGTCACCCCCATAATGGACGGTGAGGCCAGCGGATTAAGTGTGAGTGCCTGCATGATAACACCAGACACAGCAAGAAAGGCGCCAACCAGAGCGGCCGCAAGAATACGCGGAATCCTCAGGTCTCTGATGATGACGTGACTCGTACTGCTTGAGTCAAAAGCGGTAAAGGATTCTAATATATCTCGCCACCCGATATCAGAGACTCCTATAGAAATAGAAGCAATCATAATCAGAACCAGCACTACTATACTGGATATTAAAATAAGAGCGGCCGGATGAGGGGCACTCAGTCGCTTCATCAGCCGCTTCTGTGTCTCTTTTTTTGTAAGCTGGTCCTTTCTGATCTGTTCCATAATACGCCCTTTTCTTTTGATTCAATTATTTCGTTCGCGTTTATTTCTCCTGCAGGCCTTTATGAAAAGATGACATGATAACTTCAGGAGTTTCAGCAGGAAGAAGCGTTGACTTGATCTGATTGACTGCATTGATGGCATCCTGGAATGCACCGGCAATCAGCCTGACTTTCCCTTCATAATCAACAATGTCTCCAATAGCATAAATGCCTTCCACGGAGGTCTGCATCTGTGTATTTCCTTCAATATAGTAGTTGTCTTTCAAGTTCAATTTCAGAGTTTTTTCCTGATAGAAATTCGGCTCACTGTCAAACCCGATATTGACGATCAGTTCATCAAGTGACAAAGTAAACAGCTGACCAGTCTGGCTGTTCCTGACTTCTATGGCCTGAATGTCGGTTCCCTGATCGTCAGGTATCAACGTTTCTATTGAAGTATAAGAATGTATTGCCACATTTGATTCTTTCAGTTTTCTAAGCTGAGACTCATGCGCCCGAAAGGTGTCGTTTCTGTGAATCAGATGAAGTTCATCTGCCGTTTCTTTCAGTTCATTGGCCCAGTCGATAGCTGAATTTCCTCCTCCGACAATGACAACTTTTTTTCTTGAGAAGTCTTCTATACGAAAAATTCTGTAATGCAGATTTGTCTGTTCATAATGTGATGCTTTATGCATGGCCAGTTTTCGTGGAGACACTAGACCGCCTCCGACAGCTATGATTACAGACCGGCTGTAGTAGCATGCTCCAGATTCGCTGATCACTTTAAATAAGTTTTCTTTTAATTTTTCAATATTCACTATTTTCTCTTTAAGTATGATTTCCGGATCGAACAAGGTTCCCTGTTCTTTCAGGTAAGACATGACATCTGCCCCGTGTGTAGGAGGCATGCCCCCTATATCCCAGATTCTTTTTTCCGGATAGAAATGAAGCTTCCCACCCAACGTTTCTTTCACTTCAATCAGACGTACAGAGAGATCCCTCATGCCTGCATAAAAGGATGCGTAGAGACCTGCCGGCCCGCCACCTATTATCGTGCAGTCTGTTATTTTTGTATTATCCATTGTAGCCCTCTTCAATAATTGAGAATGATTATCACTTTCATACAAGTTATACCATTCACAAAGTAATGTGTCAAGATGACATCCGCTTAAGACCGGTGCTTTCGTCTTCTTTTCCCCACCCTGGTTTACAATCGAGTAGGAGGTAAATAATTAATTTATTTACCGTCCTCTCACACCACCGTGCGTACGGTTCCGTACAC